>JAWOIG010000199.1:0-11553 GCA_046484775.1 Clostridia bacterium
GGCACCCTTTAAGGAATTGCAAAATTATTTAAGGGCACCCTTTAAGGAATTGCAGAATTATTTAAGGGCACCCTTTAAGGAATTGCAGAATTATTTAAGGGCACCCTTTAAGGAATTGCAGAATTATTTAAGTGCACCCTTTAGTGAATTACGGAATTATTTTTAGGGCACCCTTTGAATACGGAACGGAATGATGCAAAATATCCCAGCCTTTTGTTATAATATGAATCGTAATGAATTAATCAAAATTGTAAGGGGGTATCTATGAAGGATTCAAAATCCGGGAATAATATTAAAACTGTCTTTACAATTGTCGTTCTTGTTGCGGTTGCGGCTCTGTTGGTCTGGGGTTGGTTCGGAACAACCATCAAGGCGGAAGAAGCCGCCGTGAAGATTACCGGCTTCAGCGGTCAGGAAGTGGAATATTCGGAAATCCTGACGGTTGAGCTCCAGGATGCCCAGCCGAACATCATGTCCAAGACAGTGGGATTCAGCGTGGGCGGCAAAAAACTAGGAAGCTTCAAAACCGAGAAATACGGGATAGCTAAGATATACCTGCAGAACAGCACCGGACCATTTATCATCATAGGTAAATCTGATGGGAAATGGATAATCCTGAATACCGGGGATTCATCGGCGACAAGGGCACTCTTTGATGAGATCATTGAGAAATATGAAGACTCAAAGCCCTGAGTGGATAATGGACTACCGGCAGGTATGCCGGAGAAAATACGGTAACAGTCAATGAATGTCGGAATATTTTGTTTCTCTGGAACGGGAAATACCTGGTGGGTCTCCAATCAACTTGCGGCCGGACTTGGTTGCAGGGATTATCCGACCGAGGTGTATTCAATAGAGCAATTGAATGCGAAGGATGTCCATATTATAATTGAAAATTCCGATATCCTGATTTTCTCATATCCGGTTTACGGTTCATTCATGCCGTGGCCTATGAAAGAGTTCATCGATGGTCTTCCACGTATAGGCAGGGGAAAAGATATAGCCGTAATATGCACGCAAATGATGTTCTCCGGCGACGGGGCATGGTTCTATCATAAGATATTCGAGGAAAAGGGTTATGAAATCAAGTGGACATTCCATTTCAATATGCCCAACAACATATCAATGAGAATATTTCCATTGCCATATACTGTCGATGAAAATAGGATAAACAGGATTTTGAAAAAATGCGCAGGCAAAGTCGAAAAGGCGGCGGAGTCCATAAGTTCAGGGATTAGGTCCCTGAAAGGAGCCGGCCCGGCAAGCAGGCTCATGGGATTGATGCAAAGGCCCGCATATGTAAAACTGGTCAGAAGACCTTTTAAAAGTCCTTACTCGGTCGATATCGAAAAATGCAATTTATGCAAGAAGTGCATAATGATGTGCCCGGAAAACAATATCTTTCTTGAAAATGGCAGGATAAGCTTCGGTGAAAACTGCACGTTTTGTGTGCGTTGTTACAATTATTGCCCGCAAACCGCAATCAGGGCATACGGAAAGGTGCATAATCCGAAGAAGCCTCCGTACAGGGGCCCGGCGGGATTCGACCCAATAGATATTGCTTCTGTTAAAAGTCTGTCCGATTTCAATAAATGAGTTTACAAATAAGCATATGCAGCCGCAGCTTTTGCATATGCTTTGCAGTACATCCATGTCCGGATGGAAGAGGGTAAAAATTATTTTTTATATAATTCCCCGACTACCTGGGAAAGCCCGGCATATATCGCGGAAGCTCCGCAGATTATTCCTTCATATCCAGCAATACGCAATATTAGCGTGCTGCCCGTAATCCTTGAAGCCGCCAGCAGGAAGAACAGGACCGAAAGGCTTGCGAATACAAACTGAAGTTTTCTGTTGAGCTTCAATGTTCCTATGAACATTACCGTTGTGAATATTCCCCACATGATGAAGTAGGCAGCCATCGCGGCGTCGCCCGGAGCCTCTGCAAGCCCGAGCTCGGGAAGCACCAGCAGGGCTACAAGTGTAAGCCAGAAGAGGCCGTATGAAGTAAATGCAGTCATTGCGAATGTATTGTTCTTTTTCCATTCCATTATTCCTGCTATTATCTGACCGATTCCGCCGTAGAAAATTCCCATTCCCAGAATCATTGCGCCCAGGGGATAAAGTCCGGCGTTATGGATGTTCAGCAGTACTGTCGTCATCCCGAATCCAAGCAATCCGAGCGGCGCCGGATTGGCCGTGGAGTCTTTTATTATTACAGAGGTCTTTTCATTTCCCATGATGATCTCCTTTTTTTTACTCGCTGACAATTATAACATAATAGTAATGCAAAGTGGACAGTCTGCAAAGCTCCTGGCCAAGCAAAATTCAAAGGGTGCCCTAAAAATACAAACTGCTCATTCATGAATTGTTTGACAGGGCATCCGAAATAAAAGCTTTTTCAAGATATGTCGGCGTCTGATATAATTGAGTCGAAGACATCGGAATAAATTGGGTCGCTGCATCCGTGAAATCAACGGACATGAAACTATGGAGGGTATATGAAAAACAAGCTGATAATGCACATCAATTACTTCGAGCAGGGACAATCAATCGACAGAGTATGTGAAAAGGCCGTTGGCCTTGGGTTTGATGGAGTGGAATTCAGAAACAGGCGGCCCGGCGCCGGGGATGATATGGATGAATATCTTGAAGCAATATACAAGGCTGCTTCGAAACATGGCCTCGGGACGGTTATGTTCGGAGGGGGAGCCCCCGACCTGATGAGCGAGGATGCCGGTGTCAGGGACGAAACGCTTGGCTATTGCATGGATTTTTATCCAAAGGCTCATGAAATGTTCGGATTCGATGTATGCAACCTGTTGCTTGGCGCGTTGCTGAATATTTCCGCCGAAGTACGATACTCGGAATTTTCAAGGCACGGATCCTTCATGGCCGAATCGCACCACTGGGAGCGAGCCGTAGATGGGCTTCGTAAACTCGCGTCGATTGCTGAAAAGCGAGGTTTTAAATTCGCCATGGAGACCCATCCGAACTTTCTTCATGATACGGTTGATTCAGCCGTGAGGCTTGCAAGGGACAGCGGGTCAAACTGCATAGGCGTCAATCTCGACTATATAAATGCAAACGTGCTCCCGGGCGACATATCCATTGAAGACGCCATATCAAAGACCGGGGACAGGCTATATTATGTCCATCTGAAGAATGTAATAAAGGTCGAAAGCGGGGGAAAGCTGCGTACAGGTCTTGGGGACGGCGAATTCAACAACAGGACCATCATGAAAAAGCTGCACGAGTCGGGCTATGAATATCCCGTGTGCATCGAGGCTCCCAGGCAGGGGGACAGGGAATGGTTCGCCGCACAGGATGCGGCATACATCAAATCGGTCATGAAGGAAATCGGTTGAGCATGGATGACGGGAAAAGACTGGGAATCGGAATTGTAGGGCTTGGCGCTATCAGCGGCATACATATCCAGGCCATAAGACGAATCGATAAAGCAGAGATCAAGGCTGTCTGCTCAAGGGATGAACAGCGGGCGCGTCTGGTTGCTCTGGAAGAAGGATGCAGATGGTATACCGATTACCGTATGCTTGCCAAAGACCCTGATGTTGATGCAGTCATCCTATGCACACCCAGCGGCACCAGGCTGGAGATGACCAGGCATATTGCTTCATGCAAGAAACACATCATTTCCGAGAAACCTCTTGAGATTACCCCGGATAGGATAGATGGAATGATTGACGCATGTGAAAGCAACGGGGTTTTCCTGGCATCGATTTTCCACAAGAGATACCATCCTGTATATAAATGGATAAAGTCCGCCGTGGACAGCGGCAGGTTCGGCGAAATCATAGGCACTGATGTGCTGATGAAATGGTACCGGCCGCCGGAATACTATTCCGAATCAAAATGGAGGGGAACGATAGCCCTTGACGGCGGAGGAGCGCTGATGAATCAGTGCGTTCATTTCATCGACCTGGCGCAATGGTTCAACGGAGGGATGAAATCGGTTTTTGCAAAGACCGGCAGAAAGCTGCACAAGGAAATAGAAGCCGAGGACTCCGCGGTTGCCGCAGTGGTATATGCCAACGGTGCTTTCGGTGTAATCGAAGCGTCCACATGCTCATATCCTGGATTTTCCACGCTGATAACAGTCAATGGTTCCAAGGGCGGGGTTGTCTGTGAAAATGAGAGGATTCGGGAACTCAAGATGCCTGATGAAGCGGAATCTTCCCATATTGTGCCGGATGAAGCAATGTTCGGAGAACATGGGGGGGACGCCCGGACCAATGTCAAACAGGACTTCAGCCTTCACCTCGAGCAGCTGAGGGAAGCTTTCAATGCTATATTGGAGGGCAGGCAGCCGCCGGTCGAAGCACCCGAGGCAAGGAAGGCGGTTGAGATAATAACATCCATGTACGAATCCGCCGCCAGGGGAGTTGAAATCGGAATAAAAAGCTTCAGGGGAGAGGAAGCATGAATATTTACTTCGGCGACATCCACAATCACTGCGATATCAGCTATGGATTCGGCAGCCTTGAAAACGCATTGAAGGCGGGTCGCGAGCATCTTGATTTTTGCGCCGTGACAGGACATGCTATGTGGCCGGATATATATGAAAGCAACGATGAAACCGCTTTTATCGTAGGATTCCACAATGCAGGATTCCGCAAGCTGCATGACAACTGGGAAAATGTAAGGGAAACGATTGCCGCATTCAACAGGGACGGGGAGTTCGTAACCTTCCAAAGCTATGAAATGCACTCATCGGCGCTTGGAGACCACCACATATTGTCGCCTGACGACCGGCTTGAAATAATTGAGGCGGGAAACCCTGGTGAAATTATCGCAGATCTGCAGAATGAAGCAATCGCCATACCGCACCACACGGCCTATACCCCGGGATACCGCGGGATCGATTGGGATGGTTTTGATTCCCGGATAAGTCCTGTCGTCGAAGTATACTCAAAGCACGGATGCGGTGTATCGGACGAATCAGCCGATCCCTATTTGCATACAATGGGGCCCAGGGATGGGAGGAATACGGCATACAGCGGTCTTTCGAAGGGTAAAATATTCGGATTCGCCGCATCGTCCGACCACCACGCAGGGTATCCGGGCTCATACGGCGAAGGACTTACGGCGGTCATGGCGGATAACCTATCAAGAGCGGCCATATGGGATGCAATCAAGAACAGAAGGACATATGCCGTGACGGGAGACAGGATAAAATGCTTCTTTTCCGTAAACGGATATCCGATGGGTTCGCAAATTGATGCTGACAATGAATACAGGATTGCTTTTTCCGCGGAAGCGGTCGATTTTATTGAAAAAGCTGTGGTATATAAAAATCTGAATCCGGTGAAATCAATCAGACGGGAGGACTTCATGCAGCCATTTGGGAGCCGTGGAACCTACAAAGTCCGTATTGAGAACGGCTGGGGAAGAAATGCCGGGACCTTCAAGTGGCATAACAGAGCCGGGATAAACAACGGTGTTCTGATGAATGTCGAAAAGCATTTCAGGGGCCAAAGCGTACTGGCGCCCCGCGAGGACGAATTCTATTCCGGGGAAGTAAACGACCTGGGAAACAAGGTGATTTCCTCGGATGACAAAGAGGTCGTCTGGGAATGCTCGACATTCAGGAATCCGACCACCAGGCATAGCGGAACCTGCTCGATGGTTCTTGAAATCGATGGCAGCCCTGATACATCCATCGATCTGGACTTCAATGGCAAAAAGACAGAAGTAAGCATAGGAGGCTTGCTGGCGGGTGGAATCAGCGGACATCTAAAGAAGTATAATTCAGAGGCATACCTGATACATAAGGCGGTTCCGGAATCAATGTACAGGATTGACATGGAATTCATTGAAAAAGCCCGGCCGGGTGATTTCTTCCATGCCGAACTTCATCAGACCAACGGACAGTCCGCATGGGTAAGCCCTGTTTTTATAAAATAAACAATTGAGGTGGACATTATGGCAATGACGGGTAAGGAAAGGGTTCTGGCGGCTGCGGGAAGAAAAAAAGCCGACAGGTTCCCGAAATCACTTAGATTTACAAAGGAAGCGCTTGACGACCTTCTGGCATTGACCGGAAAGAGCGGCAAACAGGAGCTGTTCGATTACCTCGGAATAGATTACCGGTGGATAGGCGTCCCCTTCAAGGGTCCGGAGAATCGTTCGCAGGTGACGCTTGGCGGCGAGGGTTATGATTTCTGGGGCTGCTACAACAAAGCCATAAAAAATAATTTCAACACGTATTACGAGATTACATATCACCCGCTTGGGCAAATGAAGACGGTGCAAGAAATTGAGAATTACGATTGGCCGGACCTTGACTGGTGGGACTATGATGCCATCCCGGGATTGATAAAGGCAGAGAAGCAAAGCGACGATACGGCGATCATGTTCTTTGCGGGAGGCGCATTCGAAAGTCCGTGGTATATGCGCGGGATGGAGCAGTTCCTGATGGACATATATGACGAGCCCGAGATTGCAGAGGCAATCAGCAGAAAGGTCGCCGAAATCTATTACCAAAGGGCGATGCGAGTGATTGAGGCGGCCGATGGAATGATTGATATCATTGGATCGGGAGGGGACATAGGCGGCCAGAATGCGCTGATGCTGAGCCCCGGGAAGTGGAGAAAGCATATAAAGCCGTATTCGGCGAAACTGATCACACCGTTCAAGGAAATGGGATTTCGTACGTTTTATCATTCTGACGGAGCCATAACCCCGGTTATCGACGATTTCATAGGCATGGGCCTTGACATACTCGACCCCATACAGGTCGGTGCCGCGGGAATGACCCCGGAGGAACTGTTCCCTGCATTCGGGGACCGGCTGAGCTTCCATGGCGCGATCGACGAGGTGGAACTGCTGCCCAATGCTTCACCTGATGAAGTATATGCCGAAACCCAGAGGATCATGGGAATTCTGGGCGGGAACAACGGCTACATCGTTTCACCGACCCACCAGGTGCAGGGCGATACTTCGCCTGAAAATATACTCGCAATATGCAGGGCGGTCGATGAATATAGAAAGGATTGAGCAGATGATTATCGTGGATGCATTCGACAGGTCGGATGAAATGCATGTGCAAAGAGCCGCGCGGTTGCTTGAACTCAATTTCGAAAGCTATAAAAGCACAGGGGATGAGGAACTCAGGGAATGCATGGCCCCGGGCATGATACTATTATCCGCTGTGTCGGACGGAAATCTCGTGGGATGGGCCGGGGCCCGGCCGCACTACGGCGGGAATGTGTGGGAGATACATCCCATGGTCGTCGATTCCGACCATCGGCTTAAGGGCGTAGGCAAGAGGTTGCTGCAGAGGCTGGAAACCGAGGTGCGAGACAGGGGGGGTCTGACCTTGTATGCGGGAAGCGACGACGAAGACTACATGACCTCTTTGTCGGATCCCTGCATCTACGACAACCTCTGGAAGAAAATTGCGGATGTCAGGAATTACAAAGGCCATCCATTTGAGTTCTACATTAAGTGCGGGTTCAGTATCATAGGCATAATGCCGGATGCAAACGGGCGTAGAAAACCCGATATTATCCTTGGCAAGGAGGTAAAGTGATGAATGGAAAACTGAAGGAGATGCTGATTTTTTTGCTTATATCAATCGCATTGTTTTCCGGCTGCAGGCAGAATGATTTTGAAACCGGCATTGTCTCAAGCATCGATAGGTACGCATCGGTAATGTCGTCGGTCCCTGGATTTCCACTTGAAGCGCGGTTTCCGGAAGGCGAGGACGCATCGGACTATATCTGTCTGTGGGAAACCGACAAAGGCGAATTTCTGTTCTGGGGCAGTGATTGGAAGGTCGGCAAACAGGGGAACAATGCCATGACTACCGGCGATGTCATATATTGGTCGACCTTGACAGAGGATGGAATCCTGGCTGAAAATGCAAGAATAGACCTGACTGTCAAAAGAGCCGATACCGGCAAAATTGTATCAATGACAAGCATCGTCATAGAATATGGGGATGACGGAATGTTCCGCCTCGGAGACAACCCGGACTAATGCATGCACCGGCGGTAAGTTGCAGCCTATGATTCCAAAAATGACATATCGGAACGTCCCGGGCATGTTTCACTGCCCATTGGTTTCATAATGAGGGCTGATGTAATAATATATTAATATTAAATGGAAACTCAATGAAAGGAGTACAGTATGGGAAAGGAAAACGAACAACCCGAAAACAGGGAAAAGCACAATCTGGAGAACGCGGGCAGTACGCTTGGAAAGGTCTATAACGTCAACACATACGAATCCCGCGAGGGAGAGAGCCGTTCCAGGTTCATGAGAATATCGGGAAAGATACTGTTGATATTACTGGCCATCTTCATGGTCGGCTACATCATATATATTTTGATAACCGGCGGAAGTCTGAATCCTATTCAGCCATAAACCACGCAAATCCGGTTCAACAAGACCGATATATGTTGGAATGACCGAAGGATGGGTATATACAGCATATGGAAGGTGAATGTGATGAAAAAGAAAAAGAAACCGGGCTTATTCTTCAGCAATCCTTCTGATGAAGACATATCCAAGGAATCAAAAAACACCATCGAGACATTTGTGGAATCCGGGCATACTCCTGTGGATACGGATCATCTTGCGGGGGATTACAAAAGAGTGATCAACATGGAATACGGCAAGGAAGAGAAGAAAGAAGAAAAAATCTAGAATCCGGAAATTCGGTGGCGGACGTCTCGAAGGGAGGCGTTTTTTTGTCTGTAATAACCCGGCTTCAATGAACCTGCGGCATGGGAGTCCTTATAAAAGTCCCGCCGGACTTCAATATATTGATTATGGCGCCAAATTGGAGGAGAGAATGTACTTTGAGCATGTTGAAAAGAGAAATGCATTGCTGTTGTCAGTGGAGACATTTCCAATTTGACTAAAAATAATAAAACGCAGATGGTTGTGGAATTTACCAAAAAATTACTAAAAGGGGGACCATTCGGCGTCGGTGGGAGGGAATACCATTCAACATAGGGAAAATAGCGGAACGAGAAGTTTTCACGGCTTATCATTGCACAGGAAATAAATGCAAAAACCATAGTCTTAAAAGAGCCGCCAACCCGGCAAAACCAATATATATGCGCTGCGGTTTAGGACTGCGGTGTTTTTTGTGTTGATTAGTTTTTTCATATTTGATTGTGATAGAATAGTATAAAGTCTTGATTAACTGTCTGGCGAAGGGGGAAAACATGCAGAAAAAGGAAATAATCAAAAGAATCATACCTTTGCCCAGGAATATTAAGGTTTCAAAGGGAGTTTCCCATGAGGCTTCCAGAGTCAAGGTTGAAATGCCGGCTAAAAAGACCCCTCCTTTAAAAACAGCTTCCGAAATCCTGGGGCGTTTTGCAAGCCCGGGTCAATTATACCCGGATTTTATAATAAACCTAAGGTTGATTGACAAGAACAATGACAAATCCGAATATAAGAAACTTAAGAAAGTAAGGAACTGCGATCAATCCTACAGTATAAAGTCAAAGGTTGACAAAGGGGTTTATAAATCGATAGAGATGCGGGCTTTTACAGACATAGGACTGCTATATGCCGCAATTACATTGTCCCAGGCTATTGTCGTCAATCCGGAGGGGGCATATTTTCCCGTTCTGGATATCGCGGACTGGCCGGAAATCCCTTTCAGGGGACAATGGGGCGGGAATTCCAACTGCGACCTTCACTGGACTTACCAGTATAAACTGAATGCCATCGATGGAAAGGTTTCCGTCACAGCGGATGAGTTTAAAAACCCGGTGGTCATTCATAACGACAGGCTGTACCGGGAGGCAGCTGCATATGGAGTGGATGTGATGGCGACCATCCCGCATCTTGAGCAGATCTCAAGGCTCGGATTCCTCGACAACAGGACGGACATTCTGAATGTGCCATCAGAGGAAAGAAGCAAGCGCAGCGATTATTTCCCGGGGCTATGCATGAGCAAGAAGGCAACCGGGGACCTGGTGCTTGAATGGTTCAGGGGAATCGCAATCAACAGGAATGTGAAGAAGATACTGGTGTGGCTGTCCGAGGAATCCACGCCATGCTTCTGTGATGATTGCATGGGGAAGGAACCGTTCCAGCTTGAAACGGCATGTCTTCTTGATGCATATTCAAGATTGAAAAAGGAATATCCCGACATCAAGCTGGGGATCATGCTGTCGCAGGGAAGTTTTGAGGTTACCGGGCAGATTGCCGGCATGATTCCGGAGGATGTTTCACTGACATATTACGATGGCGGCAGAACATACGACTCGGGCAAATACCCGATGATCCTGCCTGTGCTTGAGAAGTTCTCCGCTTCAGGCGGCAAGCTTGGGGTGTACCCTCAGGTCACCCATTCCTGGAGGACGGTATTCCCCTGGACGGCTCCGGGATTCATAAAATACAGATGCAGCGAGTTTCATTCCAAGGGTTTGCACAGGGTCATAGGTTATGCCGTGCCGTCGAACAGATACCATGAATTCAATCTGATGGCCTTTGCCGAGTGGCTTTGGAACCCCGGAGGCAGGCGTAAGGAGGATTTCATAAGCGCCTATGCCTATGCAAACGGAATTCCCGAAAAACCATTCCAAAAATTCCTTGGGCTGATAGAAGAACCGGCATGGCAGCTTGCCCAGAGCAAGCTCATGCTGCGGCTGACCTATAATTATTCGCTTATTCTCAGGGGCAGGGTTGAACTCGAGGACCATCGGTATGAAATGTCGGAATTGATTCCCATAAAGAAGCCTGAAAAACTGATTGAAGACGCACGGAAGGCGCTATCGGCTGCCGGCGAAACCGGCGAGAAAAGCCTGGTATGCGAGGCAAGATGCGTAATCGCGGGACTCAGGGCATACATCGGCATAACGGGATTCATAGAGGAAATAGAGAAGAACTCCATAAATACGGAAAAACTTTTGACCTTCTATAACGAACTCAGGGATGCAGCCGGGGACATGAGAAAGGCAATACTCAAATGGAACCGGCTCCTGACCATGGATGGAGCCATACCGATGAGAAGGGTTGTCGACACGTCCATGGTGCTGTATAGGGCGCTTGACGGATTTGACAGGTATTTCAAGGACACAGGTGTCCAAACGGAAGAATTCAGCGGCATCGTGAAGCATCTTGGTGAATGGGATGAAAGCAATTTTGACAAGGATGGGAACGGGGTTCTTGAGTATGATGTCACCGATTATATAAATCGCCTGGGAAAAGGAAGATACTATATATCGCTTGATTTCATCGACAGTGAATCCGGGACCGATGTCAACAGAATCACACTCGTTGAAAAACAACCTGCGGGCGGCGAGAAACCCATTGCCTGCGTCAGTGCGGACCTTAGAAGAATGTCGGTATGGACCCCCTGGATTGAGTATCCGCTTGAAGTAAGAAAACCTGTCGGGGTGTGCAGGTATATCCTCAGAATGGATATATCGGGTCTTGAGAAAGGCCCGGGCACCTGCAGGGGACTTGCAGGCATCAGAAAGGTATAGATTTCATGTCAAAGGGATTCAGCGAAGTAACGGTGCTGGATAATTTTTATCAGACATCATCATTTTACCCGATGCCTGT
>JAWOIG010000204.1:0-27547 GCA_046484775.1 Clostridia bacterium
TCTTTTCTTTTTTCTTCGCTTTCTATTGCAAGCAATGCCCTTCCATGCCCTTCGGAAAGTTTATTTTCTATAATATATTCTTGAATTGCAACATCAAGTCCCAGCAGCCTCATCTTATTTGTTATGGCAACACGGCTCTTGCCGATGTTCTCTGCAATTTTTTCCTGCGTAAGATTGAATTCTTCGGACAATCTTTTATACGCATTTGCTTCTTCAATCGGGTTAAGATCCTCCCGCTGCACATTTTCCACAAGTGATATTTCCAATACCTGCATATCGGTCAGTTCTTTTACTATTATCGGAATTTGTGTGAGGCCGGCTTTTTTTGCCGCTCTGAACCTTCTTTCTCCTGCGACAATCGTGTAGCCGTTTCCTGCCTGTCTTACAATGATAGGCTGGATTACTCCATTTTGCACGATTGACTGAGCCAGCGATTCAAGCTCCTCCTTGCCAAAATACTTTCTGGGCTGACCGGAATCCCTGGATATACTGTCGATATCTATATGTGTTATGTTCTTGTCTTCTTCATTAAGGTCAAACAAAGCGTCTAAACCTTTTCCCAATCCATATTTCATGCTTTCTACCCCCGTGTACATGCTATAACTTCTTTTGCCAGGTTAACATAGCTTTCTGCGCCCTTTGACGTTTGGTCATACAGTATTATCGGAAGCCCGAAGCTGGGAGCCTCGCTCAGCCGCACATTTCTTGGTATCAGTGTTCCATATACCTTGTCGCTAAAGTATTTTCTTACATCCTCTACCACCTGGAGCGAAAGATTTGTCCTGGAATCAAACATTGTAAGGACAACTCCCTCCACCTGGAGAGACGGATTCAGATGTCTTTGAACAAGTTTTACCGTATTCATTAGCTGGGCCAGTCCTTCAAGGGCATAATACTCGCACTGTATGGGAACAAGTATGGTATCCGCCGCCGTCAACGAGTTCAGGGTAAGTAGTCCCAGCGAAGGAGGACAGTCCACCAAAATGTATTCATATTCATCCCTGATACTACTTAAGGCGTTTTTTAGCCTTGATTCTCTCATTATTTGGTTTACCAGTTCTATTTCTGCTCCTGCAAGCTGTATATTCGATGGACATATGTATAGATTTTCCAGCATGGTCCCCCTGATAACTGTCTTTATGTCAATTTCATTTATCAAAACATCATATATCGATTTTTCCACATGCCATTTGTCTATGCCCAACCCGCTGCTCGCGTTTCCCTGCGGATCATTATCAACCAAAAGAGTCTTTTTACCTAGATATGCAAGGCAGGCGCTAAGATTTACGGCGGTCGTTGTTTTTCCCACCCCCCCTTTTTGATTGGCTACTGCTATGATTTTTGCCATTGGCATTTCCTCCCTAGTGATTGATTTTATTATAGCACATGCATTATGCCTTTAATGTTTCACGTGAAACTTTTAGCTGTCGAAAGCCTTATGTTTCACGTGAAACATATAAAAGCGGCGATTTTATAAATCGCCGCCTTCCTTTTTGTTTTTTTATATATCCAGTTGTTCAAAATTTACGTCCTTTGCATGCTTGTTTATAAATTGTTTTCTTGGTTCTACATCATTTCCCATTAGATCAACGATTGTGCTTTCTGCCGCCATTGCATCGTCGAGGTTAACCCTTAATATTGTTCTGGAATCGGGATTCATCGTTGTTTCCCACAACTGTGTTGCACTCATTTCGCCAAGGCCTTTATACCTTTGAATATTGCATTTCTTTTTATCCCAGCCTTTTTCCGCAATACCTTTTTCCAATTCTTTGTCATTATATGCGTAAAACTCCTCTTTTCCGTTTTCAATCTTAAAAAGAGGTGGCTGCGCAATATATATATGACCGTTATCAAGCAATTCACGCATGTGCCTGTATATGAATGTTAAAAGCAACATGCGTATATGTGAACCGTCCACATCTGCATCGGCCATAAGTATTACCTTGTGGTATCTCAGCTTTTCCAGATTGAATTCATCGCCTATTCCCGTTCCAAGGGCTGTAATAAGCGGATGAAGCTTTTCATTTCCATAAACCTTATCTATCCGTGCCTTTTCCACGTTTAGCATTTTACCCCAAAGAGGCAGTATTGCCTGAAATTTTCTTTCTCTTCCCTGTTTGGCGCTTCCTCCGGCGGAATCTCCCTCAACTATGAATATTTCACATAGTGCAGGATCTTTTTCCGAACAATCCGCCAGCTTGCCCGGTAATGAATTTGTTTCAAGAACATTCTTGCGCCTTGTCAGATCCCTTGCCTTCCTCGCTGCATCCCTTGCTCTTGCGGCTCCTATGCATTTGTCAATTATAATCTTTGCTTCCTGTGGGTTTTCCTCGAGAAAAGCCGCCAATTTTTCATTGACGGTCTGTTCCACCATTGTCCTTATGGAACTGTTTCCAAGCTTTGATTTCGTCTGCCCCTCAAACTGGGGATCCATAAGCTTTACACTAATTACAGTGGTCAGGCCTTCCCTCGCATCGTCTCCCTGTAGATTTTTATCATTGTCCTTTAGATATCCTATTTTCCTGGCATAATCATTGATGACCTTGGTCAGCGCAGCCTTGAATCCGGTTACGTGCATTCCGCCTTCTATTGTCGCTATATTATTCGCATAACTGAAAAGTATCTCGGAATAAGAATCGTTGTACTGCATTGAAATTTCTACGCTTGAGGTATCCTTTTCCTTAAAAATGTATATTGGTGCCGAGGTCAATGCCATCTTATGCCTGTCAAGATACTGTACAAAAGAATTTATTCCACCTTCGTAAATAAGTTCGTTTACTATTGGTTCATCTTCCCTGTTGTCCGTCAGCTTAATATAAACTCCTTTATTAAGGAATGCCATTTCCCTGTATCTGGAAAGCATCGTGTCATAATCAAATTCTATCGAATCAAATATTTCGCTGTCCGGCTTGAAACTTGTTTTCGTTCCAGTCTCTGCCGTATCGCCGATTATCTCAAGTTTTGACGCAGTCAGGCCTCTTTCATATCTTTGTTTGTATATCTTCCCTTTTCTTCTGACTTCTACTTCCATATATTCCGACAAAGCGTTGACAACAGAAGCACCAACGCCGTGAAGTCCGCCGGATATGCTGTAGGCCTTTCCCCCGAATTTCCCGCCGGCATGAAGAACCGTGTGCACTACTTCAACAGTAGGGATTCCTTTTTCGGGATGTATTCCCACCGGGATTCCGTCGCCGTTATCCGTAACTGTCACAATATTGCCCTTTTCTATTACTATTTCTATCCTGTCGCACCTGCCTGCCAGAGCTTCATCTACACTGTTTGCAACTATTTCATAAACCAAATGGTGAAGTCCCCTAAGCGACGTTGATCCAATATACATTCCCGGACGCTTTCTTACCGCCGCAAGGCCTTCCAGAACCTTGATATCCTCTTCATTATAGTTAGATATATTATTTTCTCTCATTGTTTTCTCCTTCAAATCAACGCTTCTTTACTTCCGTCGTCAAATCTCTTCTTCAATGTTGCCGGAGATAGTGAAGATAGGTATATTAAAACGCCATTTTCCTTTTTAATTACAATGAAGCACTTGGGCATGTCATTTTTTATTGAAAAGACACGTCCTTCCTTTTCATTGTTTATCAAATATTCCCTGGTTATGCTTGATACCGTTGAATTCTCTATATCAAATACGCCGATTATTTCCCGGCTGTCAATTACATGATCGCCGCCAATATGCAGGTACATCCCGTTCTCCTTCTACAGTATATTTTATATTATCCGCGTGCTAAAGGCAATATTGCGCAAGCTCCTGCCTGAAGATTACATATGCCTCACTTGTTACTTTTTTTCCACTGTTCCCTGCACTACATTGTAAAATGTAGTTTCACTTTCAAATGCCGCATATGTCCTTTTTTCAGTTCCGGTAATTATTGTTTGTCTTGTATCAATATTATCGAGAAGATACCTCTTTCTTGAAATATCTAGTTCGCTCATGACATCATCCAACAGAAGCACCGGCGAATATCCGGTCATTTCCTTAATTATCTCTATTTCGGTAAGCTTGAGAGACAAAACCGCGGTCCGTTGCTGTCCCTGCGATCCGTAAGCCCTGAGGTCGCTGCCGTCTACGGTAAATTCAAGGTCATCGCGATGAGGGCCGTAAAGACATGTTCCGCTTCTGATCTCTTTCTTCAGATTGTTCTGCAGAAATTTGTAAAATACTTCCTGATCTATCGCCTTGGCACCGGCAGACGAAATATATTTGATTTCAATCTTTTCCGCCCCTTTGGTCAGCCTTGAATGATTTTCACACAGCCTGCTGCTTATTTTTGCGATGAATCTCTCCCTTTCCTTTATGATTTCCGATCCGGATTCAGCCTGTTTCCTGTTGAATACCTCAGCCAGGTCTTTGCTTACTGACGTATCTGCTTTACTATTGTATTTTTTCAGCAATGCGTTCTTTTGTTTCACTATTCTCATATAAGTCTGCAATTTATAAAAATATGATGGTGATGTCTGGCAAATCAGGATGTCCAGAAACCTTCTCCTTTCACCCGGTCCCCTCTTTATTATCTGCAAATCTTCTGGTGAAAAAATCACGGTATTCAGAACTCCCATGAGTTCACCCATTCTCTTCGTCTTAAGATTGTTTATCCTTATTACTTTTTTTCCGTCTTTTTCAAAATATATGCTGATTTTAAATGGAATTTTATTTCTGTATCCCTCGATACCCACAGCATAGGAGTGCCGGCCCTCCCTGATAAGTTCAAAGTCCTTCTGTGTCCTGTGTGATCTTCCCGCAGAACAAAGAAATATGGATTCTATCAGGTTGGTCTTTCCCTGGGCGTTCTTTCCATACAGGATGTTTACGTTTTCATTGAAAGAAACTGTTTCTTCCGTGTAGTTTCTGAAATCTTTCAGATATACTTTTGAAATATACAATCAACGGCCTCATTCGACAGTAAATTTACTACTGTTTATTTCAACGCTGTCCCCGGGCCGCAGCTTGCGGCCCCTTCTTGTTTCCGTTGCACCGTTGACCGCCGCTTTTCCTGCCAGAATCAGCATCTTGGCCTCGCCACCGTTTCCAGCGACGCCGGTAAACTTAAGAAACTGGTCAAGTTTGATATATTCTGTATCAATCTTTATTATTTTCATCTATCCCGTTCTTACCGGGAGAACTACATAAAGGAATTCCTCGCCTATCACTGGCTCGATTATGCAAAGGTTCTCCCCTGCGAATGAAATTTTTATTTTCTCATCATTGACCGTTTTGAAAACATCCATCAAAAACCTCGGATTAAAGGATATGGTCAGATCCTGTCCTGTTTTTTCTATCGATATTTTTTCGGTAACCATTCCTAGTTCGGTCTTTGAATTAATTATTATCTCATCGTCTCCTATATTCATCATAACCGGACTTTTTCTATCTTCGGTTATGACAAGCATCGCCCTGTCGACGCTTTCCATTATTGTATCCCTGTCTATTATTACCTCTGTGTCGAATTTCTGAGACTGGTATATGCTCCTGTAGTTCAGGTATTCGCCCTGCAGCAGGTTTGATACAAGCTTGCAATTGCCCATGTTGAATAATATCTGATTATTTTCATAATAAATGCTGACTTTTTCATCATCATTCTTTAAAAGCCGCATTACTTCCGACAATGCCCTTCCGGGAACAACCACATTCATTCCTTCCTTTGTTCCAAGAAGGCTTTCTCTTCTGACAGACATCCTGTATCCATCCAGAGAAACCATATTCAATGAATTTTCCTTACTTTCAATAAGAGCACCCTTGAAAATTGGCTTACTGTCGTCGCTGCCCACGCTGAAAATAATCTGCCTGATCATTTCCCTTAAAAATTCCTGTTCTATTTCAATACAGTTGTTCTTATTTACTTCCGGTATTGGTGGAAATCCATCCGGATCCATCCCCTTGATGTCCATGTGAATGTTTCCGCTGTCAACTTTTACATTATGATCGACATCTGTCATTATCCTGATATCTCCAGTCGGCATCTTTCTGGCTATATCTCCGAAAATTCTGGAATTAACTATGACGGATCCTTCTTCTTCCACTTTTCCTTCAATTATATATTCAATTCCCTTTTCCATATCGTTTCCACGTAGGATTATTTTATTTTCCGATGCCGTTATCAGAATTCCTTCAAGAACTGTAAATATGTTTTTATTGGATACAGCCCTCTGAACTGCTGTCACTGCATCAAGCAAATCGATTTTAGAACAATTGAAAATCATAATGGTCACCTTTCTTTATATAACTATATTCTTTCCAGTAGTAGTAATAAGCATTGTTAACAAAGTTGAAAACCATCCCGCACAGCTTCAGTCAAGTCATTTGCCTCTGTTTATAAAACTGTATATAAAACAAGGGGTTTTCATTGTTTAAATTATATCATCATAAGTCTTTGTTTATCCACCTTTTATTATCAACATATGCACAGATATCTGTTGATAATAACAACGGCTTTATTTTGACATAAATAAAAAGCACATTGTAAGACAGAGTGAATGCTGCGAAATATGCTTTTCAATTAGTGTATTTTCAATTGTCAAATCTTCTGGAAATCTCTTCAATGGATGAATTCAATGAAATATCGGTTTTCAGGAGATTTCTTATCTTATCGCAGGAATGAAGCACAGTCGTATGATCCCGGTCGCCGAAATCCCTGCCTATCTGAGGAAGCGAACAGGAGGTGTATTTTCTGCAAAGAAACATTGCAATCTGCCTTGGAAAAGCAATTTCCTTGTTTCTCTTCTTCGATATAAGCTCTTTTGATGAAATACGGTAGTATTTGGAAACAGCATCAATAATATAGGGAATGTTTATATTGGCCACACTGTTCTTTGATATAAGATCCCGCAGGACATCCTGGGCCATGTCGAGGGTTATGGTGTTTCCGGTAAGTGAAGAATATGCAAGCACCCTGGTCAAGGCCCCCTGAAGGTTTCTTATGTTGGACTGAAAATTATTGGCAATGTATTCGGTTACATCATCGGGTACGATTACATTTACCGAGAGTGCCTTTTTTCTTAAAATTGCAACCCTGGTTTCGTAATCCGGAACCTGCACATCGGCAATCAGACCATGTTCAAACCTTGAACGCAGACGCTCTTCAAGCGTATCGATTTTACTTGGAGGATTATCGCTGGAAATAACTATCTGCTTATTGTTTTCATAAAGCGAATTGAAGGTGTGGAAGAATTCTTCCTGGGTGCGTTCCTTGCCGGCAATAAAATGGATGTCGTCAATAAGAAGAATATCAACATTGCGATATTTATCCCTGAAAGCCTTGCTTCTTTCATCCGTTCTCTCGTCCCTGATGGCATTTATCAATTCATTGGTAAATTTTTCACTGGAAACGTACATTATTTTCATCCTTGGATTTTCCTTTGCGATGTAGTGGCATATAGCCTGCATAAGATGTGTTTTTCCAAGGCCGGATTTTCCGTATAAAAACAATGGATTGTATGCATTTGCCGGAGCTTCGGCCACGGCTACCGCAGCCGCGTGGGCAAAACGGTTGCTGTTTCCCACTACGAAGTTCTCAAAGATGTTTTCCGGATTAAGAGACGATAAAGGCGAGTCCTTCCTGTGGATAACTTCACTCTCCTGCTGGTTTTCCTTGGGTTGGCTGTCGCCCGGTAACAGAAATTCTATATCGAACTCATTTCCGCAGGCAGCAAAAAAAGCGTTCTTGATCAAATCAGAATAACGCCGTTCCAGCATGTTTTTAGTAAACTCAAGCTCAACTTCGAAAAACACCGTATTATCCCTTATTTCAAGTGGTTTTATGGGTTTTACCCATGTGTTGAGGCTTATTTCAGACAGTTCGCCCTTTAATAAATCAAACGCTTCGATCCATAGTGTGTCCAGGCTCTTAACCATGTTGTCTCCCCCCATCATAATGAAAAAGATAAAAGCTGTAGCAAAAGATATGCACAGGTTTTATCTTTGGTAATTAGTGCTGTTGACGACTACGGTGGTTTTTAAGTTTTCAACAGGTATTTTTTAATATAGCAGAAAAAAAATTAAAACTCAAGGTGTTTAATTGAAAAAGTTTTCCACAGAAGGAAAAAACTTTAACCATGTGGAAAAAACTTCCATTGTCAAATAAATTTCTTGACACGCATATAGGTTTTATATATAATACACCTTGCTGTAAAAACAGATATTTCGACGGTTTTTGAGCCGTGTTAATATACAAAGTATAACAGAAGGGAGAAACAAGGTGAAAAGAACATACCAGCCAAAGAAGAAGCAACGCAAAAAAGAGCACGGCTTCATGAAAAGAATGAAAACCAAAAGTGGAAGAAGAATATTAAAAATCAGAAGGCAAAGAGGGCGTAAAAAACTTTCAGCATAAGGTCGTATGAATTGCGGCCTTTGTTTTGCCGGAAACAACGGTTTGAATGTATATTATGAAATATACTGAAAGTTTAAAAAAAAACTACGAATTTGCCAGGGTTTACAGAAAAGGAAAATACTTCACCTCAAATAATCTCACTCTATATGTGCTTAAAGCGAGGGACGGATCAAAAAGGCTCGGAATAACGGTCAGCAGAAAGGCATATGGCAGAAGCGTAGACAGGAACAGGGTCAGAAGACTGGTCAGGGAAAGTTACAGAAGCTTTGAACAGGATATAAGGGAAAATGCGGAAATGGTTTTCGTAATCCGAAAGAACAAGGAGTTGCCCGCATATTCTGAAATAAGGAATGAGATGAATTATCTTCTGAAACAATCCGGACTTATGTAATTCGGAGAAAACATGAAAAAGCTGCTTTTGCTGCTGATAAATATTTATAAAAAAGGGATTTCCCCATATACAACTCCAAAATGTAAATATTACCCTACATGTTCCGAATATGCTTATCAGGCAATTGATCGCTACGGTGCAATTAAAGGCACCGGAAAGGCTGTATGGCGGATACTGAGATGCAATCCGTTCAGCAAGGGCGGGGTAGACCCCGTCAAATGATTCCATAGGAGGAACATAAAAAGATGGCAGGAATTTTAGATACATTGCTAAGGCTTCTCGGACAAGGGTTTTTCTTTCTTTACAATACCATCGGATTTCACAATTTCGGGCTCACGATAATTTTCTTTACGGTAATAACAAAATTGATATTGCTGCCCCTTACGCTGAAGTCCATGAAATCGACCCAGGAGATGAACGCACTTCAGCCCGAGGTAAAAAGAATTCAGGAGAAATACAAGAACGACAAGGAAAAGCAGAATCAGGAGATACAGAAGCTTTACAAGGACAACAATGTAAGCTGCATGGGCGGATGTCTGCCGATGCTTTTGCAATTTCCCATCCTTATCGCCCTTTATTCCGTTTTGAGAAGACCGCTTACACTTGTAGTCGGCAAATCGGAGGAAGTTGTAATGAACATGGTCAATTCGCTTCCCGAAACACTGCAGAAATTCGTTCTATATACGCAAAACACCGAAACAATAGAAAAGGTATCGCAGATAAACGAGCTTAAGCTTATCGACGCGCTTTCAAACAACCCGGAGTACCTTAACAGCTCGATCACCGCAGGCGACCTTATAAATCTTAATTTTCTCGGACTGGACCTTGGAAAGGTTCCTTCCATCAACCCAAGCGTAATTTTCGGACCGGAGATCGGAACGTATCTCCCGCTTCTGCTGATACCCATAGTTGGCGTCATACTGACCGTAATATCCCAGAAACTTATGACTCCCCCCGTTGCCAAGGTTGACGACAAGAAGAAGGATGAAAAGAATCCGATGGGCGGAATGAACAACATGATGAAATACATGATACCCGGAATGACACTGTACTTCTCATTCGTTCTCCCCGCAAGCATGGGGCTTTACTGGAGCTGTACATATGCCTTCCAGATCGCACAGCAGCTTGTTATAAACAAACGTAAAAAGGAAAAGGCAGAGGCAGATAAACAAAAGCAGCTGCAGGTTCCGGATACAGATACAAAAAAGAAACCCGAAGGAGGTAATAAATAAATGGGAAACATCGTTATTGAAAAATCAGCAAAAACCGTTGAGGAAGCAGTCATACTGGCGCTTGAAGAACTTAATGTTACCGAGGACCAGGTTGAAATAGAAATCCTTGAGGAGGGAAACAAATCTCTTCTGGGGCTTAGGAAACCGAAGGAAGCCAGGGTCAGGGTGACTCTGTATGACTATGCAACCGAGATTGCGCGGGATTTTCTTGAGGAATTGTTTGATAAAATGGGTCTGGAGGCTTCGATCGAAATAGAGGATGACGACGAAGTTATGCATATAAATGTAAAGAGTGAGAACAGCGGGGTCATAATAGGAAGGCGCGGCGAGACACTGGATGCCCTCCAGTTCCTGACGGGACTGGTCGTCAACAGGAACAATACGACATATAAAAAGATCATACTCGACACGGAGGATTACAGGAAGAAAAGGGAATCGACCCTGGAGAACCTGGCAAACCGCATGGCTTATAAAGTTGAGAAATCAGGAAAAAGCATGTCCCTCGAACCGATGAATCCTTATGAAAGAAGAATAATCCATTCGACCCTTCAAAAGAACAAGAACGTAGAGACATACAGTGTAGGAGAGGATCCTAACCGCAAGGTTGTAATTAAGAGCGCGGGAAGGTAAAATATATATAGTATCGAATATTATATTTAAAAGGCTATTGTGAAAGAATTGTCCTCACAGCAGCCTTTTTTTAATAATGTAGGGAATGATGAATATCAAGGGAGTTCGGATTTTCAGTACCGGCGGCAGCCGGATGGAAGGCACATAAAGAAAACCAACAAACCTCATGGATGCAGGTGATGATCAATGAAAGAAGGAAAAATGAAAACTGAAACGATTGCGGCGGTTTCAACCCCCCCGGGAACAGGTGGGATAAGCTGCATAAGGATAAGCGGTGAAGATGCATTTGCCATAACTTCCGCAATCTTTTTCTGCCGGGGTAGTTTTGATGAAAAGAAAAGCCACACCGTGACTTATGGACGGATTATGAACGAGGCGGATGAAATCCTGGATGAAGTACTGGTGCTTAAGATGAAGGCTCCCAAAACATATACAAGGGAGGATATCGTCGAGATACACTGTCATGGCGGGACCACGGCTGTCAGAAGCATACTTGACCTGCTTTATAGAAAAGGAGCCGCGCCTGCACAGCCGGGCGAGTTCACCAAGAGGGCTTTTCTCAACGGCAGGATGGACTTGTCGCAGGCCGAGGCGGTCATGGACATAATAAACTCAAAAACAAGGAAAAGCGAAAAAAGCGCCGCGTTGCAGCTTGAGGGTAGAACAGGGAAAAAAGTGCGCGAAATCAGGGAAGAGCTTGTAGGACTTCTTTCGCAGATCGGTGTGGCCATGGACTACCCTGAATATGAGGACGGGGACATTTCCCTTAACGCCGCTGTTTCAACAGTGTTTGCTATACGGAAAAAATTATTGAAACTGATTGAAAATTTCGAGACCGGACAAATACTGAGGGAAGGTCTTAATGTAGCTGTGATCGGTCCGCCGAATGCAGGAAAATCAACCTTTATAAATAAAGTCACCGGTGAGGAAAAAGCCATAGTGACCCATATCCCGGGAACGACAAGGGATGTTCTCGAAGTTCAGTTTTCATTAAGGGGTTTTCCGATAATCCTCCACGATACGGCCGGAATAAGGGAAACGGATGACTTCATAGAAAAACTCGGAATTGAAAAGACTCTGATTGCCAAGGAGAAAAGTGAAATAATAATCCTGGTGGCCGACGCAGCCCGCGGGCTTGATGCCGAAACACGTGGAATAATCGATGCAACGGATAGGAAAAACACGATATATGCCATTAATAAAACCGATGAGGAGGCCGGAACCGGAATAAGGGAATACATCGGAGAGGCAAGGATAATCGAATGTTGCTTTATCAGAGGAGAAGGAACAGAGGAAATACTCGACGCGATATATTCAAATATCGAAGGCGGCGAACTTGGTATCGGAGAAATCGCGGTTACAAACTCCAGGCATAAGCTTCATATAGACAAAGCACTGGAATCCATAGAAAACTCATTGGAAACAGCTGAAAAAAGCGGATTCCTCGACCTGGTGGCCGTCGACCTTACCCAGGCTGCGGACGAACTGGGTAAAATTACGGGAGAAAGCGCCGGGGAGGATATCATAGGGATGATATTCAGCCGGTTCTGCGTAGGTAAGTGACATGAGATATAAAGCCGGAAAATATGATATTGCCGTCATAGGAGCGGGCCATGCCGGCTGCGAAGCCGCCCTTGCCGCGGCCAGAATGGGCTGCTCGGTGGTAATTTTCACCCTGAACATGGACAGCGTTGCCAATATGCCTTGCAATCCAAGCATAGGAGGAACGGCGAAGGGCCATCTTGTCAGGGAAATAGATGCAATCGGAGGACAGATGGGAAAGGCAGCTGACGCGACATTGATACAATCGCGGATGCTTAACCGCGCAAAGGGACCGGCGGTACATTCCCTCAGGTCGCAAATCGATAGACGGGCTTATCAGGAGGAAATGAAACAAACGCTTGAAAATCAAAAAGGGCTTTTCCTGAAGCAAGCCGAAGTCACGGGCATATTGTTCGATGAAAAGAACCAGGTGGCCGGAGTTCGGACTCATACCGGAGCCGAATATGAATGCAAGTGTGTAATCCTGTGCTCCGGGACATATCTGAAAGGCCGCATTATCATCGGGGAAGTCAGTTATCCGGGTGGGCCGGACGGGCTGTTTCCCGCAAATGAACTTTCATTGTGCCTTGAAGCGGCAGGAATCGAACTTATGAGATTCAAGACCGGAACCCCCGCAAGGGTGCACGGCGACAGCATTGATTTTTCCGTCATGGAGGAACAAAAGGGAGACGAGCCGATTATTCCTTTTTCATTTGAAACGGAGAATATCAACATTGAACAGAAATCATGTTTCCTTACATATACCAATGAAAAGACACATGAAGTGATAAGGAGGAATCTTCACAGGTCGCCTTTGTTCAGCGGCGATATCGATGGAGTGGGTCCAAGATACTGTCCTTCAATCGAAGATAAGGTGGTAAGGTTCAAGGACAAGCCCAAACATCAGATTTTCATTGAGCCGATGGGGCTAAAAACACGCGAAATGTATGTTCAGGGAATGTCGAGCTCACTTCCCGAGGACGTCCAGGAGGAAATGCTCAAGACGATCAAGGGTCTTGAAAACGTCGTTACGATGCGCAGCGCCTATGCGATAGAATATGATTGCATCAACCCCCTTCAGCTCAATGCATCACTGGAGTTTAAAAAATACCCCGGTCTCTACTCCGCGGGACAAAGCAACGGAAGCTCGGGATATGAAGAAGCGGCGGCGCAGGGCATCATGGCCGGAATAAACGCCGCCGGAAAGATCAAGGGATTTATGCCGGTGGTTTTAAACCGTTCGCAGGCATATATAGGGGTATTGATTGACGACCTGGTCACCAAGGGAACAAACGAACCATACAGGATGATGACTTCAAGGAGCGAGTACAGGCTTTTACTGAGGCAGGACAATGCCGACAGACGGCTGATGGAAACAGGGCGCAAAGCGGGGCTGATATCAGAGCAACGATATGACAAATTCAAAAAAAAGCAGGAAATGATTGAAAAAGAAGTGGCAAGACTTAAAAAAAAGGTTTTTTCTCCGACGGAGGTAAACGGATTTCTCTCGCAGATGGGGGAAAAACCCGCCGAAAGCGGAATAACTGCCGAGGCCTTGCTGAAACGACCGGGCGTAGGCTATGCGATGCTTAGGTCAATCGACCCGCTCATGCCCGAAGAAAACCCGGTTCTGGATCAGGCCATTGAAATCATGTGCAAGTATGAAGGGTATTTGGAAAAGCAACGGCAGCAGGTGGAGAAATTCCGCAAAAACGAAAGGATACTTTTGCCCGACGACATGGTGTATTCCAAAATAGGAGGCCTGAGGCTGGAGGCAAGGCAAAAGCTTGACGCCATAAAACCGGCATCGATAGGCCAGGCTTCCAGAATATCAGGTGTTTCCCCGTCGGATATCAATGTATTGCATATTTATCTTGAACAAAGGAGAAGAAGTAAGAATGAGGCAGATACTTGAGGATGGACTTTTAAAAGCAGGGATAACCCCCGTGCCTGAAATGCTGGACAGGTTTTTAACGTACAGGGACCTTTTGTTGGAATGGAATGAAAAATTCAACCTGACCGCCATAACCGAAGAAAAGGACATTGCCGCGAAGCATTTCATTGATTCCCTTAGCATATGGAGCGCCGTAAAGGATGGCCTAAGCCTGGTCGACGTGGGAAGCGGAGCGGGTTTTCCCGCTATACCTCTTAAGATAGCAGGTTATGAAGGGGAAACGGTTCTCATGGATTCATTGAAAAAAAGAGTGGGGTTTCTCGAAACCGCTATAAAAGAACTTGGATTGGAAAACTGCAGGGCGGTCCATATTCGCGCCGAGGACGCGGGAAGGGGTGAATTCAGGGAAAGCTTTGACATTGCGGTTGCCAGGGCGGTTGCCGGCCTGCCGGTTTTGTGCGAATATTGTATTCCCCTTATAAAGAAAGGCGGCTTGTTCATCGCCATGAAGGGACCGGAAGGAAGTCATGAGGCTCAAAATTCAGTCAATGCAATAAAAAAACTCGGCGGAAGGCTTGATAGGATCGAGAGCTTTGACCTGCAGTTCACAGGTGATAAAAGAACCTTGATTTATATAAAAAAGAAAGAAAGCACCCCCGCGATCTATCCCCGGAAAGCGGGAACCCCGGCTAAACGGCCTCTATAGATTTGCCGAACAATCGCTTTTTTATACAGAGGAATAAAAAAGCCGGTATTCTCAGCATCCTGAAAAAGCGTTTTGGCTGCCGGATCAAACGATGGAGCCATTCCAGGTTCATCCTGATGAAGAATGACGGGGCGCGCCTTGCCGCGCCTGAAAGGATGTCAATTGTTCCTCCGCAGCCGATGCACAGGCGGGCATTCAGCCTGTGGCGGTTCCTGTGTATCCACATTTCCTGGGCGGGAACGCCAAGCGCAACAAGCAGAAGATCGGGCTTCACCCTGTTGATATGTCCGACCAGTTCGTCTTCAAATGAAGCCGGATGGTATCCGTGCATCGTCCCGACTACCGATATGTTTGAGTGTAGTTGCTTTATTATATCGGCGGCCTTTTCGGCAATCCCCGGGGCGCCTCCCAACAGAAATACGGACAAAGCCCTTCCGGAAGATAGAATATTGTTTACAAGATCAACCCCGGGAACCCGGGATTTCAACGGGGTTCCCAGTATCCTTGCACCAAGAACAACCCCGGCCCCGTCCGGAACCAGGAGGTCGGATGAATTCAACACGGCCATGAATTCCGGGCTCTTTACGGCAGTCATTGCCATTTCCGCATTCGGAGTAAAGATGCAATGACACCCGGGGTCGTCAATAAATGAAAATGACGCGGCAACGGCATCCTCCATGCCGACATCATCGATCTTCAGGCCAAGCACATCAACCTTCATAAACCCTCCGGTATTCATCAACCCCAATGCTGCCTGCCGGCAAAACGGTGAAGAGGCAAGATTGCCCCGCCCGGTTTACGCGGGTAAAAACCGGTTTTGCGTCCGGCAAAGGGACAAGAGGGATTTCCTTGTTCCATGATACCATAAACTCGCGGCAGGACATAAAAAACACAGCTTCCGAGCAGGTTCCGAACATGCATATAAATGGACAAAGGGGAGTTGGTAAAGTATAATATATATAATATATATACTATAATATGGAGTGAAATAATGCCTGAAGAAAACAACAAAAACGTTTCAAGAATCATCCCGATAGAAATTGAGGATGAAATAAAGAAGTCGTTTATAGAATATGCAATGAGCGTTATAGCAGACAGGGCTCTTCCGGACGTAAGGGACGGACTCAAACCCGTTCACCGGCGCATTCTGTATGCGATGCTCCTGCTGGGATTCCTTCCCGAGAAAAGCTACAGGAAATGCGCATCGACCGTCGGGGAGGTACTTGCGAAGTTTCATCCGCACGGGGATGCGGCGGTCTATGACAGCCTTGTCCGCATGGCGCAGGATTTCTCCCTGAGATATACTTTGGTGGACGGACACGGCAACTTTGGCTCGAGGGACGGCGATTCCGCCGCCGCGATGAGATACACCGAATCAAAGCTTACAAAAATGGCGGCCGAGCTGCTTTCGGATATCAACAAGGACACCGTGGATTTCAAGCCCAATTTTGACAATCATGAAATGGAACCGGTGGTGCTTCCCGCAAGATTTCCAAACCTGTTGGTCAACGGTTCGTCCGGAATAGCCGTCGGAATGGCGACAAA
This sequence comes from Clostridia bacterium, assembly GCA_046484775.1. GTDB lineage: Bacteria > Bacillota > Clostridia > DUPQ01 > DUPQ01 > JAFGQE01. The sequence continues at coordinate 16,292 of JAWOIG010000204.1, forward strand.
TATTCCGCCGCACAACCTGGGGGAAGTGATAGACGGCATATTCGCGTATCTTGACAACAAGGAGATATCGATAGAAGAGCTGAACGATATCATAAAAGGACCCGATTTCCCCACATTCGGAACAATAATAGGAAGAAGCGGAATACGGCAGGCATACAAAACCGGCAGGGGCCGTGTCCTTGTAAGGGCCAAGACGGAAATCGAGATTCTGCCATCTGGCAGGAGCATGATAGTCGTAAAGGATCTCCCGTATCTTGTAAATAAAGCAAGGCTGATAGAAAAAATAGCCGATTTGGTCAAAGAGAAGAAGGTTGACGGAATTTCCGACATCAACGATGAGTCGGACAGGAATGATGCGGTCAGGATTGTCATAACCCTCAAGAGGGATGCCAATGCCAACGTCATTCTCAACAGGCTTTACAAGCACACGCAGCTGCAGGACGCCTTCAATGTCAACATGCTTGCCCTTGTACCGACACCAGACAAGGGCTACGAGCCCAAGACACTTAACCTTAAGCAGGCGATAGAGCATTATGTTGAACACCAGGTCGAGGTAACAAAAAGAAGGACAAGGTTCGACCTCGACAAAGCGGAGGCGCGGGCTCATGTGCTCGAGGGCCTCATCAAGGCCGTCGACATACTTGACGAGGTAATTGCCACGATAAGGAAGTCGAGCAACGAACCCGAGGCAAAGCAGAACCTCATTGATAAATTCGGCTTTACCGACAGGCAGGCGCAGGCAATAGTCGACATGAGGCTTGGAAGGCTGACCGGCTTGGAAATACTTAAGCTTCAGGGGGAATTCGACGAGCTGACCGGAAAAATCTCATATTACAGAAAAGTGCTGGCGGACAGGAGTCTCGTGGAGGGCATCATCAGGGACGAGCTGAGACAGGTTAAATCAAAATACGCCGACGAGAGGCGCACCGAAATCACGGGAGACGAAGCGGACCTCGAGGACGAGGATCTCATAGATGAAGAGAACGTGGCCATAACGCTCACCCACTTTGGCTATATCAAGAGGCTGCCCGTGGACACATATAAAAGCCAGAGGCGGGGAGGCCGGGGAATAACTGCGCTTAGTACGAGGGAAGAGGATTATGTGGTGGATCTTTTCCTCACATCGACGCATTCCAATCTTTTGTTTTTCACAAACAAAGGAAAGGTTTACAAGCTCAAGGGATATCAGATTCCAGAGGCGGGCAGGACCGCAAAGGGAGTTGCCGTGGTCAACCTCCTTCAGCTCGAACCGGGAGAGAAGATATCAACGGTAATCCCGGTGGACGATATGGAAGGAGATCGAAATCTTTTCATGTGCACAAGCTGCGGCACAGTAAAGAAGACGCCGCTTTCATCCTTCGCGAACATCAGGAAGGGCGGCATAATAGCCATTACGCTTGATGACGGCGATGAGCTTATGGAAGTCAAGCTTACGGATGGAAACAGAACCATAATGATTGCCACCCATATGGGCATGTCGATAAAATTCGATGAAACCGATGTAAGGACCATGGGACGGACAGCCAGGGGGGTCATCGGAATCAACCTTTCCCCGGATGATTATGTTGTGGGGATGGAGATGGTGAACGAGGATAACACAATACTTGCGGTGACTGAGAACGGATTCGGAAAGAGAACATATGTTGAGGAATACACAAAGCAAAAACGAGGAGGAAAAGGAATCCTTACATACAAGGTTACCGACAAGACGGGAACAGTGATCGGAACCAAGATCGTCAGGGACGAGGACGACATCCTTCTGATATCCACATCGGGAATAATAATAAGAATGTGCGCTGAAGAAATAAGCATACTGGGGAGAGCAACCCAAGGAGTGACCCTCATGAGAACGGAAGACGGAAACAAGGTGGTGTCGCTTGCAAAGATTGTCCCGGAGGATGTAGACGCCGGGGATGAACCGGATGAAAATGAAGAAAACGAAGACAATGTAAGCCCGGAGGAATATACCGACGAGGATTCCGATGACGGGTTTTTGGAAGAATAGGAAAAAAGGGAAACGCACGTAAGGCGGGCAATGCAACTCAACGGCAGCGGAAACCAAAAAGGACCCGCTGCCGTTTTTTGGCAGGACAGCCGTACAGACCAACCGGACTGCATTTTCTTTACTTATAACGCGTTTATGTTAAAATAATGACACCGGCGGATAACACGGAAGGAAGGACTGGGGACATGACTCTGGAAAAAAAAATAGCAAGGCTCAAGGAAAATGCAAAAGCTGTCATAGTGGCGCATACCTACCAACCGATTGAAGTTCAGAAAATAGCCGATATAGTGGGGGATTCCTTTGAACTAAGCAAGTTCTGCGCCAAAAGCGATGAGAAAACCATAGTCTTTTGCGGAGTACTGTTCATGGCTGAAAGCGCGAAGATATTGTCTCCCGAAAAAACCGTCCTGCTTCCGGAAATAGATGCGGGATGCCCCATGGCGGACATGATAGATGCCGGAGCTCTTAAGAAAATGAAGGCGGAGCATCCCGATGCCGCGGTTGTGTGTTATATAAATTCATCGGCAAAAGTCAAGGCTGAAAGCGATATTTGCTGTACCTCATCAAATGCCGTGGAAATATCAAAGTCATTGCCAAATGATAAAATAATATTTGTTCCCGATAAAAACCTGGGCGCTTATGTGGCGTCGCTTGTTCCCGAGAAGGAATTCATTCTCTGGAAAGGCTTCTGCCCCACCCACAACAGACTGAGGACGGAAACAATCATCAGGATGAAGGAACTTCACCCCGGGGCAAAGACGGCCGCCCATCCCGAATGCACACCGGAAGTATTGAGGCATGCGGATTTCATCGGAAGCACGAAGGCAATAATTGAATATGTAATGAAAAGCGATGAAGAGGAATATATAATAGCTACGGAAAAGGGCGTCGTTGACAGGCTTGGGCTTTTGGCGCCGGACAAGAAGACATATCTGGCACAGCCGGACATGGTATGCAGGAATATGAAGAAGACAACCCTTGAAAAAGTGCATACGGCACTTAACGAAGGCAAATATGTCATAGAGCTCGACGAAGAAGTGATGAACAGGGCCAGGACATGCCTTCAGCGAATGGTCGATACCGTCAGGTAGGGCCGGGAGACTGCAATGAAAAGATATATAACCGGATTCACCGGAAATGAAGAAATAATAGATACGGATGTAATAGTAATCGGAAGCGGAATCGCAGGGGTTTACACCGCACTATGCATAAAACCGGACAAAAAGGTGACAATCCTGGCAAAAGAAGAAATAAATGTCAGCAATTCAGCCCTTGCCCAGGGTGGTATCGCGGTATCGCTCGGAGAAGCGGATTCCCCGAAATACCATAAGGACGACACCGTTGTCGCGGGAGCCGGACTGAGCGACGAGGAAATGGTCTGGATAATGGTAAGCGAAGCCAGGGCGAACATCCTGGACTTATGCGCGCTGGGCGTCAATTTTGACATGACCGGCGGGGAACTTTCGCTTACAAGGGAAGCCGCACACAGCCAGAGAAGAATCATACACGCAGGTGACTTTACAGGAAAGGAAGTCTGTGACAAGCTCATAGCTGCAGCGGAACAAAAAGAAAACATAACCCTCAGGGAAAAAATGTTTGCAATAGATTTCATAACCGAAGGAAATAGATGCATCGGGGTGGTTGTCCTTGATGAAAAAGAAGGAAAACAGGTTATATACAGGTGTAAAAGCATTGTCTGCGCCTCGGGCGGGTTCGGGCAGCTATACAAAGTGACGACAAATCCCATAATAGCGACAGGGGATGGAATGGCCATGGCTTTCAGGGCCGGGGCCGAACTTGCGGACATGGAATTCGTCCAGTTCCATCCGACGGCATTGTTTCACAAAGACAACAAGAGCTTCCTGATCTCCGAAGCGGTGCGCGGGGAAGGCGCGGTCCTGAGGAACAGGCACGGCGAACTTTTCATGGCCGGATACCACGAACTGAAGGAGCTGGCCCCAAGGGACATAGTTGCAAGGGCCATATTCGCGGAAATGGAAAAAACCGATGCGGAGTGCGTTTATCTCGATATAACGGCCAAGGACAGGGATTATTTAAAGCAAAGGTTCCCAAAGATCTTCGACACCTGCCTCAAATACGGGATTGATATTTCAAAGGATTATATACCGGTCGCCCCCGCGGAGCATTACTGCATGGGCGGAATCAGGACGGACACTCTTGGAAAAACCGAAATCGAAGGGCTTTATGCCTGCGGGGAGGTCGCATGCACGGGCATACACGGAGCCAACAGGCTGGCAAGCAACTCGCTTCTTGAAGGGTTGGTGTTCGGGCACAGGATATCGCAGGATATCAATGAGCATGAAAGCGGGCATAAGGCTGCGGATATATCCGAAAAAATCAAGATACGCGGTGGTGCCCAGTTTGTAAAACCGGCGTCCGAGTATGAGAATGATATAAAGAACATCATGAACCATCATGTAGGGATAATCAGGAACGGGGAAGGCCTGGGAACGGCATACTCTGAAATAAAGAAGATGCTTGCGGAGCTTGATGCCGCCGATTGCATCTCGACGGTCCAGTATCAGGCCGTTAACATGGCCACGGTTGCCCGGCTTGTGATTTCCTCGGCAATGAAAAGGAAGGAAAGCCGAGGAGCCCACTATAGGACGGATTATCCCGGAACATCGGATGAATGGAAAAAGAATATAATAAATAAGAAAAGGAGCACGGACGATGAATTTTATGAATTTGCAGATTGACAAAATTATAAAGCGCGCGCTCCTTGAAGACATGCCTTACGGGGATATTTCCACGGAATCCCTGTTCACGGGAGAGGAAATGTCGGCCGCCGGGTTCATTGCGAAGGAAGACGGGGTGGCCGCGGGGCTTTTTGTGGCTGCGAGGGTCTTTGAGATTGTGGATGCCGATACAAAATTCACCGCTATTGCAAAAGAGGGCGATGCTATCAAAAAGGGAGATATAATTGCCGAGGTTTACGGAAGAACCGTTTCCCTTCTTAAGGCGGAAAGGCTGTCCCTCAATTTGCTCCAGCGCATGTGCGGCATTGCCTCAAAAACAAGAAAAATGGCTGAACTTATTAAAGACACCGGGGCCAGACTGACAGATACAAGGAAAACTACTCCGAATCTGAGGATACTTGAAAAATACGCGGTCCGGGCGGGAGGAGGCATCAACCACAGGTTCTCCCTTTCCGACGCCGTGATGCTCAAGGATAATCACATAAAAGCGGCGGGAGGAATAAAAACCGCCATTGAAAAAGTCAGAAAAAGCATACCTCATACGATGACCGTCGAGGTCGAGGTTTCAACCGTCGGCCAGGCGCAGGAGGCGGCGGACGCGGGCGCCGACATAATAATGCTGGACAACATGCAGCGGGATGAAATGATCCTGGCCGTCAAAACAATCGGGGGGAAAGCCCTGGTCGAGATTTCCGGCAACATCACGGAAAGCAATATCAAGGACAGGATAATACCGGGAATCGACATTGTGTCGTCCGGAAGCCTGACCCACAGCGTTGAAGCCATGGACATAAGCATGAAATTCATGTGAGTTTCCACAGGAAGCCGCCGGTTATGCACAGGCGGGCGCAAGCCTTGAATGACATTATGGAGTTATCCACAATTATTCACTTTTCAGCACAAACAATAAATGTAAAACAAACAAAAACACCTTTAAACAAGGTGTTTTTTGAAAGCCGGGTTTTCCACAGGCACCCACTGATTTTGTGTAAAACTTCAGAATATTGAAAGATTATACAGTTACTGAATATATGAATACATAAAGAGTAAACAGGAAGCACAACATTTATCCACAAACATATGTTTGCGGCATTGCGCCAAACCAATATAATCATGATGCTCTCAGGAACAAAAGCGAAGCAATCTGCGTTTAAATAAAGATAGGAGTAAATTGCAGGGTATAATAGAAATACCAACATGTTGTTTTTACCAGTGGATTGATGATATAATGGTGACTGCAAATTTTACTAAAGAAAACCTATTAAAGGAGGAAAAGGTAATTATGAAATCGATGAAAAAAATTCTTTCAGCGATTCTTACCGTGGCGTTACTGGCGGCTTTTATAGTTGTGCCGGTCAATGCGGCTGTTTCAGATGATGCAGCGATCTGTGAAACGATCAATGTACTCAGGGGAGACGGCAGCGGCGTAACGGAAGCATATCTGTTGAAAAGCACAAACAGGTCTCAGGGGGCCAAGATACTTTTAAGGCTCATGGGCCTGGAAGTGGAGGCAGACGCGTATACGGGAACGGCTACATTCAGCGATGCTTCGGATGCAACGGCTTACTGGCAGCCGATGCTTGCATATCTGAAGGCGAACCCGGGCGTCGGATTCCAGGGTTACCCGGACGGAACGTTCGCACCCAACAGGATAATGACGGCACAGGAGATATACAAGGTTCTTCTCGTATCCCTCGGATATGTTGAAAACGTGGACTTTACATGGAGCCAGGTGTTCACCTTTGCGGCAAGCAAGGGAATGACGGCGCTTGCGGGAGTTGGTCAGGTAACGAACGACCATCTTGCCACGGCTCTTGTAGAAGCCCTTCAGGCGGACAAGAAGGACGGACAGGAACTTATATTGTTCCTTATTGACGAAGGAGTCGTATCTCTTTCGGCGGCCCAGGCAGCCGGACTCGTTCCGATGGTGCTGACGGTCATGGACGCTTTTGCAAGCGGTTCCAAGGAAATAACGGCAACGCTGAACATGGCTGCTCCGGCAGGAACAACCGCCACTTTGAAAAAAGGGTCGGTAACATGGACGGCTGATGTCGAATGGAACAGCAACAGGAAAGTGGTTAAATTCACAAGGAACTTCAATTTCACACCGGGCGAATATACGGTTACCGTGGGAAGCAGCACGAAGAACCTGACGGTTCTGGAAGAAACGCTGATGGGCATCTCAATCGGGGCCGACTATATCTTCCCGCTGGCAAACCAAGACCTCCAGGTTTCTTTGTACAATCAGTACGGCGAACCGATGGCCATAACTAACACAACCGTACTCATTTACAACGTGAACAAGGGGACTTCGCTTGTACCCATAAACATGGGAACCACGATCAAGGTCGACGCTTCGAACGAAGCGCTTGTCGTCGGGGGAAACTCGCTCTCCATCTCGGTAATCAAGGGCAGCATGAACCAGATCAAGACTATAACCGTCTATCAGAAACCGGTTATCAAGAGCCTGTATATAACGGGACTTGAAATAGCGAATTCCGCAGCCAAAATAGATGTCAACACATCGGGCCACAAGCTCGTGATAGAGGCGACCGACCAGTACGGCAATCCGTATAAATTGACGCCCGCGGACATTCTGACCGGTGGAAAGGTGATGATAACCAACAGCAACGAGGCATCGGTTCCTTCATCGAGCTTTGCCATCGACGCCAACGGAAAGCTCGTGTTCAACGCGCTTGCCGCGGGATCCTCGACAATCACGATAATAGTTCCGACGGAAGGCATTATCAGGCATTTCACGGTTCAGGTAAACGAACCCGCCGCACTCAAGACACTCGTCATAAATGTGGGCAGCGCAATGATTACATCGGGAACAAGGTACGACCTTACGACCAACGCATACGACCAGCTTGGCTCGCCGATAGCGCTGAAGAACAACTTTGACTTCAGCAAGTTCGCGATGTTCTCGACAAACAACAACGTTGTCTCGAACTCGGCGATACAATATGACGCAGGCACAGGCGTGCTCTATCTGCTTCCGGGAATGCCGGGACAGGCCACGGTTACATACTATTACAATGGCATTTATCAGGGAGCCCTGGTGGTCAATGTAAACGAGGCACCCGAGCCGCAGGCAATAATGACAATTAATATCCCGCAGTATTTCGAAGTGGGTGCAACAAGGAACATGACGCTTGACGACATAGTGGTATACGACCAGTACGCGCAGGTGTTCGACATGGACGGAACCGATTACGAAGTACAGATCGAAAGGACCAATGGAACAACGATGACGGCGGGTGCGACCTTGTCAGATTCGATAAGCCCTGCATTCACGGCGACGATGACCGAGGGAACAACGACATTCACGTTCAGGATCAGGCACAACACCCTTGGCATAGTTGCGGGATCTGAAAACGCAAAGAGCATCGAAGTGGTGGGAACGAACGACATAGCATCCTTCGCATTTGACAATGTGGGGACAATGTATGCCGGCGGAGTGGCAATGACCGCATACCACAAGACGCTCAAGATCAGCGGAAGGATAGGAACCAAGGAAGTCGTCCTGGCGGGTGGCAGCGCAGTGCCAAGTGCAATAACGCTGATTACAAATTCAAATACCACGGCATTTACGCTCAATACGACAACCCTTGAACTTTATGCCTCCGGTGCAGGAAGTACAATAATACGTGCTTGGGTCGGAGGGACAATCAAGGCCGAGGTAACGGTAACGTCAAGTTCGGCGGTACCGGTTGTAAGCACGATGCAGTTCAATCCGACTTCGTACACCATGGCCAACAGCACGACGTTCGATGTCAAGACCATACTTACCATAAAGGACCAGTACGGCGTAAACATCACCTCTTCCGCGAACGTATATTACAGCAGCGGAAACACGACGCTGGCCACGATCAACCAGAGCGGAATAATAACCTCGTATGCCACTGACGGAGTATTAAGCATCAGTGTGATTGAGCTATCCGGACAGGGCAGCGCGGTTCTGTCGCTTACGGTCCAATAAAAACAATTCAACAATGTTTGGCGGTCCCTCCGGGGGCCGCTTTTTTTGCGCGGAGCATGGGTTTTTGCAATGTTATGGAGAGTTTATTGCCGCCCGGCGAGCCTTATAAAAAGGGTATTTCAGAATAGTATTGCAGTTTTGTAACAATAAAATTACAGTAGTGTAATCCGCTACATAAGGGCCATGCGCGGTGGTATCATATGCATAAGGATAAAGCGGGTATTGTTATGCCCGAATTATTAAATTATTAGGAGGAAAAAAGAATGAAAACAAGAAAACTCTTAGCGATTGTTCTAGCAGTGGCTATGCTTGCATCATTCGTTTCCGTTCCCGCATTTGCAGAAGGCGAGGGTGAAGCCCTTGAAACCCTCGGCATTCTCGTGGGAACAGGCGACGGAGTGACGCCGGAATACCTTGCATCAACCGCAACAAGAGCACAGGCAGCATTGATACATCTGAGACTTTTCGGCCTGAATGATGAAGCGCTTGCATTCAACGGAACGGAAACGTTCACCGATGCGGCAACCGCAACAGAATACTGGCAGCCGATTCTCGAGTATCTAAAGGCCAATCCCGAATTCGGATGGAACGGATATGTGGATGGTTCATTCATACCGAATGGATCAATCACAGGACACGAGTTCATGAAAGTTCTTCTCGTAGCCCTTGGCTATGATAGAAACGAAGACTTCACATGGGAAACGGTCATGACAGTCGCAGCGACAATCGGACTCACATCTCTCGCAGACAAAGAGTATGATGATCTTACCGTTGAAGACCTGGCGATTGCTATCGTTGAGGCTCTTGGAACAAAGATGAATTCGGTTCTCGACATAACACTGTTGACATGGCTCGTGCTCAACGGAGTTGTTGACGAAGCTGATGCAATTGCGGCAGGATTCGAAGTCGAAGAACCCGCATTTGTAATCGTAAGCGCAGGCCCGACGGCCACCGATGAAGTTACTGTTGTAATGAGCACCGATGTACCGGACGGAACAGTCGTAACCCTGAAGAAGGGAACGGTTGGAATCGTTGTTAACAAGACCGTAACCGGAGACACGATCGTCCTCAAGGGACTTTACAATTTCTATCCGGGCACATACACGGTAACGGTTGACGACGAAACTGCGACATTCGCCATAATGACGCAGACGGCAGCAGACCTTACTATCGGAGCAACTACAGTATTTCTGGCAGCTAATCAGGACCTAATGGTTAAATTATCTGACCAGTATGGCGATGCAATGTCCTTATCCGGAACAAACTACAGTATTTTCAATCAGAATAATGGCTGGGTATTTGCACCGACAACAATTGGAACAACTTTGAAAATCAACGCAACAGACGGTGGAACAACAACGGCTCACTCGATTTATGTTTTTGTATATGATCCTGTTTCACAACAAACAGCATCAAAGGAAATTGCAGTAATAAAAGCACCATACATAGCAGCAATAGAGTTTGGAGCTGTAATACTTGGAGGCAGCCCGACACCGGCAAGACTTTATACGGGAAGCACCGGAAACAAACTTATCGTTACGGCAATTGATCAGTATAATAAACCATATGTGCTGACATCTGCAGACGTACAGACAGGTGCACTGTATACAAACAAGATTCAGTTATTGTCATCAAACAATGATGTTATTGATGCAAGCCTGATGGAAGTTATAGACGGCAAGCTTGTATTCCCGGCAGGAGATCCCGGAGTAGCTATGATAACCGGTATAATCCCCGACCAGTCGTTCATCGCGACATCGCAGATGATCACGGTTTACGCAACGCCCGTTCTCACGACATTGCAGGCAAGCGCACCCGGCGCAGTATATGCAATGGAACAGATAGTGGTGCCGGCAACAGGATATGACCAGTACGGCTCAACCGCTACCTTCACACCAACCAGCAACATCATGTTCACCGTTACGAATCCCACGGTTCTACCGGCAGGCAACATCCTTGTAACGGCAAACAACACAATCAAGATGACGGCCATAGACGATGGCACGGTAACTATATTCTACTTCCTGAACGGCATACTCCAGGGATCGTTCGACGTAACGGTACAGCCCGTTGCATACCCGTTCCAGATTACGGCAGTAACGGCTCCGGGCGCATTGGAAACAGGTGCCTCTTACACACTGGCAAACAAAGACTTTACAGTAATAGACCAGTATGGAAGAGTTATGAAAACACCATTTGCAGGAGCGTATACATGGGTAGTTGAAAAAATTTCAGACACAACTAACAATGTAGCACTGTATGGCACAGATGTTCTTTCAACGGCAGGTCTTGTCGCCGGAACGGATTCTTTTGTCGCATATCTGTCAACAGGCGGCGCAAAAGTTCTTGAATCAGCGTTCCAATTCTCAGTAAGGAACGTATCGGCCGATGAGATCAACGCATTTGCAATGAAACCGATAACAGGACCCATGTACCTGGGACCGAACTTTGCGAAGTGGGGAGCAGCACCTGCAGACTACTATAAGTATGTTGAAATCACCGGTAAGGTCGGCACACTCGATGTAGTTCTTCTTGACGCAGACGACGAT
>JAWOIG010000002.1:0-3169 GCA_046484775.1 Clostridia bacterium
AAGGCCGCAGGGATGACAACCTCATATACATCGAAAGGCTGTTCAAGACATTGCTTTGGCTCAAGGGCGGCAGCAAGGTTTTTTTCAGCGGTCCCGGCTATTTGGGCGAACATTTGAAAAATGAATACCGGGTTGGAGGTAAAAGGGAATTTGACGCGGTGTTCATGGGAAAAATATTCGGTTCGGAATTCAATGTCATAATAACGGACAGATCCGGAATTCCGGCGGAAAACGAAGGTTCAAGGGCAATAGGAGGGCACCTCGGAGGATGCCGGATCGGCTTTGATGCGGGAGGAAGCGACAGGAAGGTCTCGGCCGTGGTCGACGGTGTCGCAATCTACAGCGAGGAAGTCGATTGGCAGCCAAAGCTTTCGGAAGACCCGCAGTACCAGTACGACGGAATTCTGGATTCAATGAGATCGGCCGCATCGAAAATGGAACGGGTTGATGCAATCGGGATAAGCGCCGCGGGAGTATACATTGACAACGAGGTCAGGGCTTCGTCGCTTTTCATCAAAGTTCCGCCCGGGTTGTTCGACGCCAGGGTAAGGCGCATTTTCTTCGACATCGCCAATGAAATGGGAGGAATTCCGTTTGAAATCGCCAACGATGGCGATGTCACGGCCTTGGCCGGAGCCATGAGCCTTAATGAAACCGGAATCCTCGGAATAGCCATGGGAACGAGCGAGGCGGGTGGCTATGTAAACAAGGAAGGCCTTATCACAGGCTGGCTGAACGAGCTTGCGTTCGTGCCGCTTGACTACAATGCCGGGGCCATGGTTGACGAATGGGCCGGCGACATTGGATGCGGCGTGAAATATCTGTCGCAGGACGGTGTAATAAAGCTTGCCGAAAATGCGGGGATCGAATTCAGGGAAGGCCTATCCCCGGCCGGGAAACTCAGGATTGTCCAGGAGATGATGGACTCGGGTGAAATTGAGGCGATCCGCATTTTTGAAGGAATCGGATGTTATCTTGGATATGCCGTCGCCTATTACGACGAATTCTATGACATTGACCATGTGCTGATACTCGGGCGCGTGACCTCCGGACCGGGGGGAGCGATCATCGTTGATAATGCCAAACTGGTGTTGGAAAAAGAGTTCCCTGAACTGTCGGGGAAAATAAAGATAAGCATGCCTGATGAAAAAGCCAGGAGGGTCGGTCAGTCCGTCGCGGCTGCAAGCCTTCCGGAAATAAAATGAAAAATCGTGGTTTCAGGTCTTCACTTGAGAAAAATGACCGCAATATTAAAAATATCGTCCATTGAGACATGCCTTGGTTGTATTTTCAAATGCAAAAAGACTGCGCATCAGCTGCCGGTGGACTTGTAATGCCTGACCCCTGTCTGCCAGAGTAGAAGGCACGGGAATATGAACAGCATTCCAAGCAATGGGGAAAAAGCATACAGCAGCCGGTTTTCAAGTGCCTTTCCCGTGATGTACAGGAGCGGCAGAAAGTTTGCAGAGGCTATGGGAACTACGAATACGAATAACAGAATGATCTTACTTTTGTAAACATCCAGCGGGAAACGGGCCATCTCCCTTGTCCCGTCGGTCAATATATTCAAGAGTTCATTTCCACTGATGGTCCAAAAGGACCATACCCCGGCCAGAACGAAAATCCCTGAAAAAACAAAGACTCCCGCGGCCGCCATGAAGAAAGCTACGGCCACTTTGTCGATGCTCCATAAAATATCAAGATTGACTGCGGCCCAGATATAAAGCCCAAGGGAACCTGCAAGCTTGCCGACCCTGTTCAATTCAAACCTGGATCCAAGCACCTGCAGTATCGTGCTCCTGGGTCTTACCAGCACACGGTCGAATCCGCCGGTCCGCACCATATGCGAGAAGAGGTCGAATCCCCTGGCGAAAGCCTCGGCGATTGAATAGGATATCAAAAGCGAGCCAAAGCAAAAGGTCAGTTCCGGCACGGTCCACCCGCCGATCTCGCCGAACCGGCCGACAAGAAGAACAACCCCGGCATAAAGAGGAAATGGATATATCAGCTGCCCCAGGGCTACCATGAAGAATGACGCCCTGTACTGCATCTGGGATCTCATCAGGATTTTCATGTAATTGAAATAAAGCCTCACATCATCCTCCCTGTATCACGATTTTCTTTTTGATGTTCCTAAGCCAGAGCACACCTGCTGTTATCAAAACGGCGGTCCATAAAAATTGCAGCATTATTCCGCCGAGCGCTTCCTGCACCGGTATATGACCGGTATAAATTCTGAAAGGGAAGTCCCCCGTAAGCCAGAAAGGAAGCACCATCAGAATTTTCTGCAGGGATTCGGGCATCAAGGGCAGCGGAATCACCATGCCGCCAAGGAATTCCGATAAAATCCCGAACAAAGTGAGGGAGCCCACGGCCGACAGGGTTCGAAACATCGATATCGAGATCAACATGCTGTATGCAACCGTTAAAAGCGTTCCGTTCAGCAGCGTCCCGATAAACAACATGAATGAAGGGAATGACGCAGGCGCCGAAAGACCGTAGGGAAAGGGCAAAAGGATGCTTACAATGATTATCGGAGCGAATCTCAGCAAAACCCCGGCCAGCCTTTGGCTCAGGAGCCTTGCATACCACATCGGGTACAGATTGATCGGTCTGACAAGTTCATAGGCCACGTCTCCGCTTAATATGAGATCGAACAGACCGCTGTCCCTGTACCAGAGCATTATCAGGGCGAGGAATGCCTGCTGAAGCCAGACATAGGTTGTCAGCTGATCCAGTTCCATTGGTTTAGGGGACGAGGAGAATGAATATATGGCGGTATAAAGAAGTATGTACATGCCGCCCCAGACGAATTGGGTTGCCATCCCGGCCCAGGCCGCGACCTTGTACTGCAGGTTGTTTAGAAATCTGATCCGAAAGAAAGACAGATAGGCTTTCATATTTTGTACTCCCTGTACAGGCCTGCGATTATTTCCTCCGCCACCATCGTATTGATCTCAAGGTCGGTGATCTGAAACAGGCCGGATATATAGGAAATAAGGTCGGACGCGGTGATCATGTCCGGGTTGAATTCGATCTCAGCCACATTTTCCATCACCCTGGAGCTTAATATGCCCCCGGCCATAGGAATGCCGCAGGGTGTGTTACTGAAATGCACTTTCAAAGTCCTGCTGCCTCTGAACCTTTTCTTAAGGTCACAAAACTTGCC
>JAWOIG010000164.1:0-7857 GCA_046484775.1 Clostridia bacterium
TCTTTTTTCTATCGTAACACTTTCCATAATAACATCTTCCACTGGCTTATCACCGGGTTTGCTCGTTTGAACTTTAAGCCCTTGACTGATTGAAACCGCTGTTGGATTTCCGTTGTTCCGTGTCGACTCCATGCCGCTTCCGTTCGCGGTCCGGACTCCCGCCATGGACACCGGTGCGATTTCCGGCGCACAAAAAAATACCGGGCTGATAAAAGATCAACCCGGCGCTTTTAGTAAATGCAAAGGAAAATATTATGAGGTTTAATAATCCTTGACCAGCAGTTTGAAATACGCCTTGGGATGGCTGCACACCGGGCATTCATCCAGGGCTTCCTCTCCCCTGTGAATATGTCCGCAGTTCTGGCAGATCCATGCCTTTGAAGTTTCCTTTCTGAACACGGAGCCTTCGACAATATTATTGAGAAGGTTGTTGTACCTTGCCTCATGATGCTTTTCAATGACGGCTGCGCCTTCGAACAATGCGGCTATATCGTCGAATCCTTCCGCTTTAGCTGTTTCTGCGAATCCCTTGTACATCTCCGTCCATTCATAATGCTCGCCCTCGGCGGCAGCCTTCAGGTTCTCTTCGGTTGTTCCGATTCCGTCGAGCAGCTTGAACCATACCTTGGCATGCTCCATCTCGTTCCCGGCCGTTTCTTCAAAATACTTCTGTATCTGCACATATCCTTCTTTTTTTGCCACGCTGGCAAAATAAGTGTATTTGTTCCTGGCCTGGGACTCGCCTGCAAACGCTTCCCGCAGGTTCTTTTCCGTATTGCTTCCCTTCAAATTCCTCTTCATATAAAATCCTCCTTGTTTTTTAATCAGGGTTTGCTGAATAACTTGAAAATGCCTTGTTAATAGTCTCAAATTACATTTTCAACCGCTCAGGTGCAAGATTTTCCCATTAAAAGCGCTAGAAACCTTGCACCTTCACAGGCCTTTGATCCTTGCCTAGCCTGATTCAGCTCTCTATAATTATACTATTTTATCCCGTTTTATCAACCTTTTTTTCAATGCAGACGAATATGGGGGGATCGTTCCCCTGGTTCATATAGGCGCTTTTCATGACATCGAAATCCCTTGGATCAATCGAACCGCAGAAACCAATGACCATGTCCCTTTCGACATATCCCGTGCAGCCCCCGTGGTATATGACTATCGTGATTATTCCGTCTTTCCTTAGCAGCCGCATCGATGCCTCGATTGCCTTTATGGTTGTGGGTCCCGACGTCTGAACCTCGCGGTTGCTTCCCGGGAGATACCCAAGATTAAACATTACGCATGAGACTCCCGCCTCAACATGCCGTTCCATGGTCTCGTGTCCTTCATTGATCAAAAAGACATTCCCGCGGCCGCCGTTTCGCTCCAGCAGGCTCCTGGTCCGGTCGATCGCCTCCTGCTGAACATCGAAGGCATATACCTTTCCGCCCGGTCCGGTCAGATTCGATAAAAAAAGCGTATCCCTTCCTTTCCCTGCGGTCGCATCGACTGCGGTGTCGCCCGGTTTCACAGCCCGCATCGCATGTTCATGGGAAAGCTCAAGGGCGTTGACCAATATCATATCCAAGCCCCCTAAGTTCATCCTTCGACAGATTCCGCCATTCCCCCTCCCGGAGATCCTTGTCGCATATGTTTCCTATGCATGTTCGTTTGAGAGCCCTCACCCCGTAATCCAGGGCTTCCATCATCCTGCGGATCTGCCTGTTCCTGCCCTCGAAAATAGTTATCCTTATTGCTTTTTTATTATTTCCTTCCAGATATGACGCTTCGGCCCTCGCGGTCGTATAACCGCCGATGTCAATGCCGTTTACAAGCCTGCCGATGTCTGCGGCAGAGACATCCCTGTCGGTTTCCAGCACATATGTCTTTCCAACATTGTGCGACGGATGCGTCATGTATTTTGTGAATTCGCCGTCATTGGTCAGCATTATCAGGCCCGACGTGTTGTAATCCAGCCTTCCGACAGGATACAGCCTTTCTTCAACGCCCTCCACATAATGAAGCACTGTCTTTCTTCCCGATTCGTCATTTGCCGTCGACACGACGCCCCTGGGTTTGTTAAGAAGTATATAGACCTTGTTTTTCTCAGGTTCGATTACCCTGCCGTCGACGGTGACGACGTCGCCGTCCTGAACCAAATGGCCCTGGCCCGTTATGACGGCGCCATTGACGGCCGCCCTGCCCTCGCTTATAAGAAGCTCGGCTTTGCGTCTTGATGCGACCCCGCACAACGCCATGTATTTCTGCAGCCTGATTCCTTCCATATCCCGCCTATCAGCTTTCAATCCCGTGGTTCATGTCCGCAGGATCAAATTCATCCCCGGCCTCGGAATATTCATCGCCGCCGTCCTCCCTGTCTCCTTCCAGCGGAATCAGGTCGTCGAGCGACTTAAGTCCGAAAGCCCTGTAGAATTCCATTGAAGGCCTGTAGACCACAGGTCTTCCGGGGGCATCCAGCCTTCCGGCTTCCTCGATCAGGCCGCGGTCCATCAGGGTTGCTATTGATGATCCGCAGCCGACTCCCCTGACTGATTCTATTTTGGCCCGGGTCGCCTCCGTGTTGTAAGCAATCACCGCAAGCGTTTCGTACGCGGCCTGCGACAACGTCCTGCTGTCGGGCTTGTCAAATAAAATCCTTACTTTCTCAAAATGCATCGGATTAGTGCACATCTGGAAGCTGTCCTTCAGCCTGCGTATGATGATTCCCCGGTTTTCGGCCAGGTATTCAAGCGAAAGCTCCTCTATGAGCCTGGTCGTTGTTTCGGGATCCGTATCCAAAGCCTCGCTGATTCGTTTTGCGGTTATTTCATCGCCTGCCGCAAAAAGCATTGCTTCTATGGTATTCTTCAGTTCCCTTTCCCTCATGGCTTCCCCCGCCTTCTATTTATAAATATCCACAAATTCCTTGAAATCGTCTTCCTGCAGCTTCTCTGTCTTCGTTATCGTTATATCCGTAAAAATGCCGCGCTGGCTCAGCCTCGCCTTCTTCTCCATCGCCAGTTCGAGCATGGAAAGAAAACCCGTTATAATCTCGAGCCTGTGCCTGCCGTCTTTTTTGAATTCATTGAAAAAGCTGACGTTTCCTTTTCGAAAGAGCAGACCAACGAGCTCCCTCAGCTTCCTTCCGACGGTGTACTTCTCATGCTGCAGGA
The DNA here is from genome assembly GCA_046484775.1 of Clostridia bacterium. GTDB lineage: Bacteria > Bacillota > Clostridia > DUPQ01 > DUPQ01 > JAFGQE01. Next base: position 3,156 of record JAWOIG010000164.1, read on the forward strand.
TGCCGCCTTCAAACCCCGTCTTCTTGCTGACCCTTTCCTCCGCCCTCGACCCCAGCATCAGGTACATATCCTTCAGGGTTCCCGGAGACAGGGTATATGTCTTTTCCTTCATACCGAAATCCTCGCCCGACGATCCCCTGTAGAAATATGCGGCATGCCTGGCATGGTTATCCCTGAGCATTGCCGCCGCGGACTTGCATTTTTTATATTCGAGCAACCTTAGCACAAGCTGTTCCCTGGGATCCTCCGCCTCCTCTTCATCCCCCGCCGTGGGCAGAAGCATCCTGGATTTTATATGAAGAAGCGTGGCGGCGGTCACCAGGAATTCGCTCGCCACATCCATGTTGAGCCGCTCCATCTTCATCAGAAAATCCAGATATTGGTCTGTGATCTCAGAAATCTTTATATCATAGATATCCATCTCATTTTTCTCAATGAGATGGAAAAGAAGATCGAACGGCCCCTCGAAATTATCAAGTTTCAAATCATAGGCTGCGCCTTCGGCGGTCTCCATATGCCCTACTCCCAATCTATCCTCATGGCTTTTCTTACGTCGACCATTGTTTCGGTTACGATTTCCCTCGCCCTGCCATTGCCCTTTTCTATTATATCCCTGACCATCGAAGGGTTCGCCTCTATCTCCGCGCGCCTTTTGTGGATGGGTTCAAGGAATGCGGAAAGCTTGTTGTAAAGGTTCTTCTTGCATGCCACGCAGCCTATGGCCCCCGCCCTGCAGTCGGCCTCTATCCGCCCGGCCTCGTCCTTGTTGAATATCCTATGGTATGCGAAGACAGGGCAAATTTCCGGATGCCCAGGGTCGTCCTTCCTTATCCTCGCCGGATCCGTCACCATGTCCATTACTTTCTTCCTAAGAACCTCCCCCTTGTCCCTTAGAGCGATGGTATTGCCGTAGCTCTTGCTCATCTTCCTGCCGTCAAGCCCCGGGAGCACCTTGGATTCCGTCAAAAGAGGCTCGGGTTCGGGAAATACGGGTTCAAAGATGAAATTGAACCTCCTTGCTATTTCCCTTGTCATCTCAACATGGGGAACCTGGTCCTCGCCCACGGGTACATAGTCGGCTTTGTATATGAGTATGTCGGCCGCCTGAAGGCACGGATAGCCAAGGAATCCATAGGTCCTGATGTTCTTTTCGTCCATCTGCGCAAGCTGGTCCTTGTATGTGGGACACCTTTCGAGCCATGGCAGCGGCGTTATCATGGAGAAAAGAAGATGAAGCTCCGCATGCTCCTTGATGGCGGACTGAAGGAATATGCAGCATTTGTCCGGGTCGAGCCCCGCGGCATACAGGTCCATGACCACCTCGTCAATATTCGCCTTGTAATCGGAAGTATCCTCGTATCCGGTCGTCAGCGCGTGCCAGTCCACTATGAAGAAATAACAATCATACTCATCCTGCAGCCTCACCCAGTTGGATACTGCCCCGAGATAATTGCCGATGTGCAATGCACCCGTCGGCCTGGCCCCGCTCAATACCACTTTCTTCGACATAGATAACCTCCGAAATTAAAATTGCATGACCGCGTCCCCGCAGGTCATATAAATAGTCCGATTATAAAACCCGCAATCGCGAGAAAACCTTCCCGAAACGGATAAACAAGTGTGTTAAGCACGGTGCTCAGCACCCCGGGCGCCAAAAATATAAGCAATATGAGGGCAAAGCCCACATACCTTTCATACTGCATGACCTTGAAATAAAATCTTTCAGGGAATATGCCGAAGAATATCCTGGATCCGTCCAGGGGAGGAACCGGCAGAAGATTAAAAACCGCAAGATACAGGTTCACGGTAAAGAACAGTATCAGGAAATCCCAGAAAACTATTGCAGCCTGGGTCGGCATGCGCGTTGCGTACACCGAAACCATCGCCTGGAGCGGGAAAGCCGTTATGAACGCCAGCAGCAGATTGGAGACAGGGCCGGCCAGCCCCACCTTGACCATGTCCTGCTTCGGATCCTTGAAATTCAGCTGATTTACCGGCACGGGCTTAGCCCACCCGATGCGCGCTACAATCATCATCACTGTTCCAAGCGGATCGAGATGCTTGAGCGGATTCAGGGTCATCCTGCCCCTGTCTTTCGCAGTATCGTCCCCCAGCTTGTGCGCTATGAACGCATGTGAGAACTCGTGGAACGACAGGGCGATTATCAAAACCGGAATCATGTACAAATATTGTCCTATGGTCTTAAGTATATTAATGTTTTCATCCTCCCGGGCACTGCCCTTTGGTTTTAAATTATTCTAACAGAAAATACCCGTTTCAACAAACCGTATAACACTTTCGCAGCATCCGCCTGATGCCGGGGAAATTGTTGCAGACGGTCCCGCACTTTATTTTTCTATTCCGAACCAGGATAGGATCTTCCTCCAGAGAAGCTTGAAGAATCCGGCCTTCTCGGTCCCTGAATCGGTCATTATCGCGACGGATCCGATTTCCTTGCCATCGAGCATATATTTGACCGAACCTATGACAGTATCCTTTTCCACCGGAGCCTCAAGGATTTCCGGGATTTCAACAAGGCGTTCGATCCTGTTGGCATCCGATTTTTTCAACAGGAATTCCGAGTTCTTTTCGACATGCGACCCGACCTTCAGCTCGATTCCCTTGTTCACCGGTATATCGCCGGCATTCATCCCGCCGTCCTCTATCGTGAAGAAATTGAATTCCAGGAACCCGTAGTCAAGCAGCTTGATCGAATCCGCGAAACGCGCATTGGTGTCGGGAGCCCCCATGACGATGGAAATCAGTGAAAATCCATTTCTCTCCGCGGTTGCCGCAAGGCAATGCCCCGCAAGCGTCGTAAACCCGGTCTTGAGGCCTGTAGCACCCCTGTAATACTGTATCAGTTTGTTCCTGTTGTACATGTCCACCTGGTTTTTACCCGTTCTGAACGGTTCGTAGAGCTTGGATGTGAATTCTATTATTTCCGGATATGTCTGGGTCAGCGCCCTTGCGAGCCGAGCCATATCCTCTGCCGTCGAGTATTGCCCTTCATCCGTAAGGCCTGTGCAATCCCTGTAGAATGTGTCCTTCATCCCCAGTTCAGATGCTGCGGAATTCATCATCGTAACGAAGGATGCCTCGTTGCCCGCGACAGCCTCCGCCACCGCGACTGCCGCATCGTTTGCCGAATGAAGCTCAATGGCGTTGAGCATCTCCAGGAGCGTGAACTGCTCGCCCGGCTCGAGCCACACCTGCGAACCGCCGAAACTGCAGGCATATGGACTGGCTGTAATTATATCGTCATAAGAAATGGTTCCTTTTTTTATCTCCCCCATTATTATGAAAGTCGTCATAATCTTGGTGAGGCTTGCCATGGGATACCTTTCGCCGGCGTTCAGTGAATGAAGGATCTGCCCCGTGGTCGCCTCCATCAGAACATGGCTCCTTGACTGAAGCGCATTGATATCGGTCGAAAGCACCATGTTGTTTACGATGCTTATGTCGAAATCCTCGTCCTGGGCAAGAACACCGCCCGGAGTAAAAATAATGGTCAGAACCAATGATACCGCCAATAGAATGGATAAATGTTTTTTCATGTCTGTCTCCGTTCTCTTCAGTAAACTTCCCGGCCGTCTTTTGAAACCCTGCCGAGTATCAGCTTCTTTTCTTTCGTCCTTGTCTTTGAAAATTCACAGGCATCCAGGAAGGATTCAGCCTGCCCCGCCGCATTCTCCCTGTCGGTATACAGGTGTGCCATAATCCCGCCTTTTTCAACCCGGTCGCCCGGTTTTTTTGCAAGCCTGATTCCCGCGGAATAATCTATCGGGTCGGTTTTACTGCTTCTTCCCGCACCCAGGTTCATAGATACGGCCCCTATGCTTTTCGCATCGATCGCCGAAATATAGCCGCTTTCGGGAGACCTGACCTCGATGACGGTCCGCGGTTGCTTGAACAAGCTGTAGTCATCTATGACAGCCGCATTACCGCCCTGTGCAATTATCATGTCGCGCAGCTTTTTCAGCGCCGAACCATCCGCTATCCTGCGTTTTGCTTCCCCAGCCGCATCCCTGACATCCATGCCGGAAGTCATCGAAATAAGCTCCGCTGTCAGCGCAATGGATACCTCGCATAAATCGGAACCGGCGCACCCTCCCTTGAGGACATCGATGGCTTCCATGACCTCCAGTGAATTCCCGATACAGTATCCCAGCGGCGCGTCCATCATAGTCACCAGAGCCGACACGTTGCGTCCGTTGTCCTGGCCAATCCCAACCATTTTTTCAGCCAGGACGAATGCCTCCTCAGGGTTTTCCATGAATGCCCCCGAGCCGGTCTTGACATCAAGCACAATGTTCTTTGCCCCCGCAGCTAGTTTCTTGCTCATGATGCTGGTGGCTATCAGCGGTATGCAGCTGATCGTCGCCGTCACATCCCTGAGCGAATACAGAATTTTGTCGGCCGGAACCATGTTGCCCGATTGGCCCGAAATGCAAATGCCTGTTTCCCTGTACACTTTTTCGAACTCGTCAAGGCTCATGTCGACCTTCATGCCGGGTATGGATTCAAGCTTGTCGACCGTCCCCCCTGTATGTCCCAGCGCCCTGCCCGACATTTTGGCCACCGTAAGTCCGAAGCCCGCCGCCATCGGCGCGACTATCAATGACGTCTTGTCGCCCACTCCCCCGGTGCTGTGCTTGTCCACCGTCACAAGCTCATCCGAAAACTCCATCATGTCGCCCGA
>JAWOIG010000213.1:0-5562 GCA_046484775.1 Clostridia bacterium
CCAAAACCGGCCAAGCCGAATCCTGCGCCTCCGCCCTCGGAACGCTCTGCATCGAGTGCCTCTCCGTCCGGCAGCAATGACGCCGTATTTATTTTCATAGCTATATTTCTATATGCTAAAGTCATGCCGGTGTTTGCATATGCCAGTATTTTCTGGAATTCGCCCATGGCAAATTCGCGCGTGTCCACAACCCCCGATCCCGGCAATATGTCGTGAAACTGATTGAAAAGCAGCTTTCTCCAAGAACCCTCAAAATCAGGCGCCGGATATGATTCCGCAAGGAAATTCGCTGCCAACGCGCAGACGGACTCGGCTTCGTCCAGCTTGGCTTCCCCTATCCTGTTGGCGGTCTTGATCCTTGTCTGCGTTGTATAGCATCCGGTAAAGACAAAATTCAACTCGCCCTCGACAATTGGAAGCCTGTCCGAAATTTTTTCCAGTTCTTTGAAAAATTCAATATATGTGCCGAATTTAATATTCGGATACACCGGCCATGTGTTCATATCGATAAGTTTTTCTAGATCCCTGCGCGTGGGACCGCCGCCGTGGTCGCCTACACCGTAAACATACAGAATAGAATCAAGTCCGTTTTCCTCGCAGAATTCGGGCACATGCAGAGCAACAGCAGGAGCGATGTCCATGTTGTACCACAAAGGCTCTCTGAAGACTATGACCGAAGCGCCTGACGGCGCCTTCCATTTATATATGTGATGGCCTTCATATCCACGGCACTGATAATAGTATTTGACGCCGCCCTTTGACAGAATTTCCGGTATGTTGAGGCTGTGGCCGAATGTATCGGGTTCATAGTCAATCTCAAACGATTCCGGGGACAGGTCCAGCAGATCCATCAGATATTTTCTTGTGTACAGCAAATGCCTTGCATGGCTTTCACCATTCGGCATGTTTTTATCAGCCTCGACCCATGTGGACGCCGTCACTTCCCACCTGCCTTCGGCAACCCTCTTTTTTATCTCGGCAAGCATAGCGGGGTCATGCTTCTCAACAATTTTGTATACTGATGCCTGAGATTGTGAAAAAGTGAATTCAGGATATTCCTCCATAAGATTGAGCATGGTCCGGAATGTCTCAAGTGTTATGGCGACGGTTTCGGAATAATCCCACATCCAGTTCATATCGATATGCGCATGGGCGGCGCAGATCATGGTGTATTTCTTGGCATAGGCAGCAAGCTCTTGCAAGTCGAGCTCCGCAGCTGCCGCCGCCTTATCGGTTATGACTCCGTCCTGCTTGATCTGCTGCATCAGGTAATTCGCGACAAAGGCAATCTGTTTGTCAAACCGTCCTTCATTTACCTTGGAAAGCTTAACCGCAAACTCAAGCTGGGACAATATTCTCATGCCCCCCTGACTGGCTGCGTGTTTCTTAAGTTCCTTTATTATTGAAATATGATTTTTATTCATTTATTCACCCCGAAATATTTATATGGATATTTTACCACAGTATGCCTCAGCTTCACATATGCCAAAAGGCAGGCCTGCGCCTGCTTTTATATAACAGATATAGTTTTAAAAATATTCTTCGGAATGTTCCGCCGCTCTTATACTCAGATACTCCTGGCTGTGTCGACCATGAGGCGTATCCTTCCGTAATCGGTATCTGTGGCCAGAGTGCAGTCCGCCCCGAGTATGAACTTCTCCTTGCCTTGTCTTTGAATGACATTCCTTACTTCAGCTGCAAGTTCCTCATCCGTTCCGTCGACCAGGACTCCCGCCCTGTTCTGCAGACCGCCCATTATAGCCGCATCGCCGAATATGACCCTGCCTTCATCAAGCGATACATTTTCCTCGTGAACCCCCCAGTTGACTACATCCGCCAGCGCGCCATATGACTCGTATCTTTTGAAATTCAGCTTGTCTTTGCATATATGAAGAAATACATATCCCCCCGCATCCCTGGCGGCTTGCAGGACCATCTTGTCCAACGGCGCAATATATTTGTCGAATTCCTCATCGGTAAAATAGTAGGTTTCCCCTCCAAGAGCTGCGTAGTATATGGCATGCAGACCCATTTCAATGTACTTCTCGGAAAGAAGGCACATTCCTTCGCTTATTCTTTTGAAAGCGTCAAAAATCGGCTCCGGGTTCTCGCGGATATGGCTGCACATCAAACTTCGCACGGTTTCATATCCATAGGCAGCTTCGATGGGATGAACACCGGAAGCCACGGTTCCATGAATAGTCCCAATGATGAAGGAATCGCCGGCGCACTTATCAAGTATTTTTCCGACCATTCCCGTTTGCGCCACCATGAATTTTTCTTCCAGGGATATATTCCTTATCTGCTTCCAGTCCGCCGGCGTTTTTATATCCCCCATATAAGGCACAAGATTTTCATTCATAATTTTAAGGACATCAGTATCGGTTTTTTCAAAAAATTCAAGATGGGACCTTACATCGGCTTCGCCGAAGGACCTGTCCCTCTTGAAATGAAGCGAAAAGCATGACGGCACATGGTCGACCTTGCTTCCGCTGATCGATCCGATTACGCGGTCTAATTTTTTCATCAGCAGAACCCATCTTTCATTAATATAATATATCTATATAATAACAGCTATCATCCCGAACTTGACTACATAACTATTTATATTTTGAATTAATTCATTTCAAGGCACCCTTTTATCAAAAATATGACTTTATATACCAATTATGGTACAATAAATAGTGTATCATTCCGGGTAAAGGAGATTTGAATATGTCGACTGCAGCAGAAAAATCATTCAATGTATTAAGGATACTCAATGAACATTCGGACGAGGACCATCCCCTGAATGCAACCGAAATATGCGGCTACCTTGCCATATCGGGAATCGATACCGAAAGACGGTCCATCTACAGGAGCATCCAGGGTCTGGACCAGGCGGGGTACGATATTGTAAAAGCCGGAAAAGACGGTTGGTTCATTGGAAGAAAACTTGAGACCGTTGAAATCAAAATCCTGATGGATGCAGTCCAGCAGGCACATTTCCTCACCTATAACAAAAGCAACGACCTGATCGGCAAGCTGCTTGGCCTGACAAGCAAAAATATAGCAGCGGAGCTGAGAAAACAGGTTTCGCTTTCAAACAGGCCGAAGCATGACAACGAGTCCATCTATTACAACATCGACAAAATAAATACCTGCATCGTGAAGAATAAGAAACTTTCTTTCAGTTATTTCGATTATGATACGAAAGGCAATCGTGTTTTTCGAAAGGAAAACTGCAAATATACCGCAAATCCATATTTCACGACCTGGTACAACGAAAACTATTATATGATAGCGGCGACCAACAATTACAACAACTTTTCACACTACAGGATCGAACGCATGACTGACCTGGAAATCATAAATGAACCCAGGCGCAATATCAGCGAGCTTGCACCCAATGGCTTCGACCTTGCCGACTACCTCAACAAGGCTTTCTCAATGTTCACCGGCAAGCCCGAAACAATCAGACTCAGGATCAAGAACAGCATGGCCAACCAGGTTTTCGACAGGTTCGGCATTAACATGCTGCTTGCACCTGCAGACGACGAGCACTCATATCTCAGGGCGGATGCGGTAATTGACAAGGGCCTCGTCAGCTGGATTATTTCCTATAGGAATAACATCGAGGTAATCCAACCTGATAAATTGAAGCAGGAAGTCGTAGCGCACTGCCGTGAAGTTCTTGGAATCTACGAAGAATAGTCCTGCAGACATTTACTATTTTGTATTATTTCAATATAATGTTAATAATGGTCGCGAGCCTTCATTCTGTATTTCCCGCAATATATTCCGGGCTTCCGGCAATTTAATGTTTTCAGGTTTTAGAGCAATACCAAACATGCGGGGGTTTTATGGGATTCATAAACAAACGCGGGGATGGCGATAAGGAGCGGCTGGTATGCCTCCTGGCATTTTTATTCGAATGCGTCATAATTACAACTTGTTACTGTATCCAGGCTTCTTTATGGAGCGACACCCAATATATGTCCGTTGCCCTTGCAATGATATTCTCCGGAGCATGCATGCTCGTCATACTTATGTCGGGTTTGTTCGTATGTATATTCTTCCAGCAATTGACTGTTGAAAAAAAGATACTCATAATGGCCGGTCTGACAGCCGCGGGACTCGGTATCCTCGGTTTTTCACCCGCTGTTTTTGATGGCAGGATTTCCCTTCTCGATTCGGTATACAAATCCTTTCAGCTCTTCGTAGGAGAATTCGTGATACTTCCTTTGAACCCGGTGGTTTTCCGTTGCTTCTCAATCTCGCCCGCTTCCTCGCCCTTTTCGTCACATTCGGCACCATTATAGTTATTATTCTAAAACAAAATATAATACGCCTTAACATCCGTCTTTTTTATAGGGATATAGTTATCATTTCGGATACTGCAGACGGATATGCTGCGGAACTAGCGAATGAATTCACTTCTTCCGGACGAAGAACGGTTATGGCCTGCACTTGTCCCGAGGATTCCGGTTCCCGCATTTTTCGCGGAAGGATCCCCCGTGTTGCAATCGACATAAACAGAACCCTGGCAAACGACCTCAGGACCTGCAACATTCGCAATGCACGGGTAATCTACCTGCTATGCAATCAGACATCAGACAACATAAGACTGGTCAGGGCAATCAGGGCGATTTTCGATGATGGTGAATCAAAGACTTCGATGCCGACGGCAAAGCCGATTGACGATTCAAATCATGACAATTTGGACTCGGACGAATTGATGATGCAATACTTTGGCTTGCCTTCCGGCAGGACCCTCGCGCTTAACAATTCCGATGGAAAGCCGCTTCCCGGGCACACCATCTGTTATATAAGCTATAGTTCTGATGGCGAGAGGGAGTTCTATTCCCTTGACGACGTATTTCTGGAACGAATCGGAAGACTCACTACTTATTTCATCAACATACATGAAATCTGCATAAAGCAGATGCTTGCGGAATATTCCATATCCGCCGCACTCGAAATAACAAAAGACACGACAACCCGAGGTCTTATCAAAAAGCTTGATGATACAGGGATAGCAGTCGCAGGTTCGGGTCCCCTGCTTGGCCATGTAATACCTGAAATCGCACGCAACTGCATCTACAATTTGATTGCCCCGCTGGAAATCATAAATCTGGTTCGACATTCTTCCGATGAATCCTCTGTTTCATTGTGTGCAACAAATGATATTTTCCGGATTTCCAAAGTTTCGTTCAGGGATTTCAAGTCAATGGAACGCTCGCTCAACCTTCTGTTCATAGCATCGGACGATGCCAATGAAATACGGTCGATACTTCACGCCATTTATCAATTCGATATTCAAAAGAATATCCGCGATATTCTGATACTTGCCGACACGGGTCCTGCCGAATACCTGATTCTTGAAAGATATATGGAAAGCATCACGAAAGACGCCATTATGCCCCGAATTAAACTCCGAAGGACAAAGGACCTGCTTGTATCAATAGATTCCTTTTACAAAAAATACGGACCGGCCTCGGAGGATGTGCATTCCGCTTACAAAAAGGCATGGTTGCGGGAGCCATCAATTCAACGGCCGACACCCTGAGGCCGGCACTTCAG
>JAWOIG010000215.1:0-6590 GCA_046484775.1 Clostridia bacterium
GGTACAGGTGGTCGGTCGGTTATATGGCCATAGTCAACGGCGTCGGAACGGTAGTCCCGATCGACAAGCTTCTTCCCATCCATGAAATCATGAACATAGTCGACAGGGTCAATCCTGCGGCAATCATTTACTCGGGCAAGAAAAGCGAGGAAATGCATGAGGTAGCAAAGAAGACGGACGCAGTCAGGTACTTCATCGGAATGGACCTGAAGCCGGATGAGGCCGGCGGAAGGTTCCTTTCATACGACGCTTTGATAGCAATGGGCAGGGATGAGCTCGCAAAAGGCAACCGCGAATACCTGGATGCGGAGATCAACCCCATGGCGACGCGGATCCTCCTGTTCACATCCGCCACCACGTCCACCTCAAAGGCGGCGAGACTCTCGCATTACAATACCGTGTCCAACATGATGTCCGCCGTTACGCTCATATACATGGACGAGAACGACCGTTTCCTTTCACTGCTGCCCCTGCACCATACATTCGAGGCGACCTGCGGATTCCTGCTTCCGATATACATGGGAGCATCGATAGCATACTGCGAAGGGCTCAAATATATCGTGGACAACCTCAAGGAATCGGGCGCCACCATAATGCTGGGCGTTCCCCTTCTGTTCGAGGGCATGTACAAGAAACTCTGGAGCAAGGCGGAAGCCTCAGGTTCGGCTCCGAAGCTTCGCAAAGCGCTCAAGATATCGAATTTCCTGATGAAACTGGGAATCGACGTAAGAAAGAAGCTGTTCCACTCCATATATGAAGGCCTCGGGGGAACAATCAGGATGTTCATCAGCGGAGCTGCCGCCATGACGCCGGAAATAGCCGAATTCTTCAGGAACATAGGCCTCAATTTCTTCCAGGGTTACGGGCTTACCGAAACTTCGCCCATACTGTCGGTCAACAGCGACACCGACTTCATCGACGCATCCGCGGGCAAGGCGATTCCGGGCGTGGAAATACAGATCTGGGATCCCAATGAGGAAGGCATCGGCGAAATAGTCGCAAAGGGACCGAATGTGTTCGACGGATATCTTGACGAGCCCGAACTCAACAAGGAGATCTTCGAAGGCGGTTATTTCCACACGGGCGACATGGGCTATATGGATGATGCGGGATTCGTATTCATTACAGGCCGCAAGAAATGCGTCATCGTCACCAAGAATGGCAAGAACATCTATCCCGAGGAAATCGAGCTTCTGATAAACGTCAACCCGATTGTGACCGAATCAATGGTATACGGCCTGGTGGATCCCGAATCACGTGAAGAGCTGATTTCCGTATCAATATATCCAAATACCGAGGCAATACAGGCTGAATTCGGAAAATCCGATCCGGAATTCGTAGAGGCGAAGATCAGGGAGCTTATAAAAGGTGTCAACTCGAAGCTTGTTGATTACAAGAAGATCAAGAGCATAAAGATCAGGGATACTGAATTCGAGAAAACCACCACTGGCAAGATCAAGAGATATATCCACGGAAACAAAGAGTAAGTCTGACTGAAACATATTAATTTATAGAACGGGGCCGCGGCCCCGTTTTTTTTGCCCGGCTGATTCCCAAAGTAAGTATAACAATGGAATTTGCTTTTGGAATCAGCTTTTTTTTGCCCACTGCAAGCACGGCAAGGTAATATTTCCCATTTGGCAAAGGTATGATAGAATAAAATATATCATATATTATGCAAATGCATAAAATCAAATTCTTCCGGAGGTACTGATATGCGCAAAGGTTTCGAACCCATTTATGAATGCAGGAAGGTAACCGACATCAAGGACCTTCTTTACAGCGGGCTGGAGCTGTATGCCGACAACCCCCTGTTCCTTGAAAAAAGTGGGGAGACCGGCAGATATGAAACCATCCTTTACAAGGATTATGTCTCCGAGGTGGAATGCCTTGGGACAGCCCTTCTCTATCTCGGGCTCAGTGGGTCCCATGTCGCCGTAATCGGGGAGAACAGATACCGCTGGGTTACATCCTACATGGCTGTAGTAAACGGCGCAGGGACGATTGTTCCCGTGGACAAGGAGCTCCCCGTCCATGAAATCATGAATATCGTGGAAAGGTGTTCTCCCTCGGCGGTCATTTATTCAGGCAGAAAGTCCGCTGAAATGGTTGAAATCGCCAAAAGGGCGGACTCGGTCAGGTTCTTCATCGGGATGGACCAAAAACCCGGGGATGAAAACGGCAGATTCCTTTCCTATGACGGTCTGATAGCCATGGGCCGTAAGGAAATCGAGGCCGGGAACAGGTCCTACATTGATGCGAAGATTGATCCGCAGGCAATAAACATACTTTTGTTCACATCGGCCACGACTTCCACATCAAAGGCCGCGCAGCTGACCCATTACAATATAGTCTCGAACCTGATGTCCATGGTGACATTGATCAAACTCGAGCAATCGGACAGGTTCCTGTCGTTCCTGCCCCTGCACCACACCTATGAATGCACATGCGGTTTCCTTTGTCCTCTTTTCATGGGATGCTCCGTGGCATTCAGCGAAGGCCTGAAGCATCTGGTGGACAACATGAAGGAATCGGGATCCACGATCATGCTCGGCGTTCCCCTCCTATTCGAAGGAATGTACAAGAAACTCTGGAAGAAGGCAGAGGCCTCGGGTTCGGCGCCCAAGCTGCGCAAGGCCCTCAAAATTTCGAATTTTCTCATGAAGATTGGAATCGACCTTAGAAAGAAACTTTTCCATACGATATACGAGGGTCTCGGCGGAACCATAAGGATGTTCATAAGCGGGGCAGCCGCAATATCGCCGGAGGTTGCGAAGTTCTTCAGGGGAATAGGACTTGACTTTTTCCAGGGATACGGCCTGACCGAATGCTCCCCCATCCTGGCCCTCAACAGCGACGTCGACTTCATAGACGCCTCTGCCGGCAAGGCCATTCCGGGAGTTGAAATACAAATCTGGGAACCCAACGATGAAGGCATCGGCGAGATAGTTGCAAAGGGTCCGAACATCATGAAGGGCTATCTTGATGAGCCCGAGCTCAACGAAGAGATTTTCGAGGGCGGATATTTCCACACGGGCGACATGGGATACATGGACGACGCCGGCTTCATCTTCATAACGGGCCGCAAGAAATGCGTCATCGTCACCAAGAACGGAAAGAACATATATCCGGAGGAAATCGAACAGCTGATAAACAAAAGCCCGCTTGTGGCGGAATCAATGGTTTTCGGGGTCGTCGATCCCGACAGCAAGGAAGAGCTCATAACCGCATCCATACTTCCGGACCTCGAGGTCTTTGAAACCGAATTCGGAAACAGCAGCACCGAATTCGTCAAATCCAAATTGCGGGAGCTGATAAAGGAAGTCAACTCGAGTCTTGTGAACTACAAGATGATACGGGACATGAAGGTTCGCAGCACTGAATTCGTAAAGACCACCACAGGCAAGATAAAGCGCTACGTGCCCGAGAACAAGGAATAGCGGAATTCCTTCAATATAGCCGGGAAATATTATCCCGGGACAGGCCGGCATCCGGACGATGCCCATCCGTCCCGGGATTTTTTCTGTTCCCCGGCCGTTCATCCCGCAGCCTGCGGATTCATCCGTTTGCAGCGGACTTTTTTAGTCCGGATATGGATCATTGCATGATCTTCAATAGCGGCCGTATTCGAGGGTTGCGTCAATCATCTCGAAGTAATTTCCTTGGGTCTTCGAAGACAGCGGGATGTTGATCGGCGCAGCAGTCGACATCATTATATAGCCTGTATCGCCCTTGGCGTCCTCCATTGCTTTTTTGACGATCGCCCTTATTCTTTCCGGAGGCGAATTTTCAAGCTCATGAAGCTCCATCCCGCCCATTATGCAGAACCTCCCGCCGCATTTGGATTTTATGTATGCCAGGTCGCAGTCGCCGTCCGGAGGCGGTTCGCAGGGATCCAGCGCCATGCATTCGGTCATCAGGAAATCGTCAAGGACCTGTCTTATCTTTCCATGGCAGTGTATTCGGGGTATTGCGCCGGCTTCCTTTATTTCCCTGCACATCACAATAAGATATTTGGTTACAAGGTCATGGAACATCGAGGGGGGAAGATATGGAGGCGTCGCATATTCGGGACCGCAGATCCTGAACATCATGTCCTTCACCCCGCTTCTGAGGATTTGCCTCAGATGGTGCATCTGTACTTCGAATATGGAATCCAGCAATCTTTTGATCATTTCTGTTTCGGTGATGGCGTATACCAGGAATTGCCCCATTTCAATTATCTCGGCGCCCTCGCATATCGGATCGGATGGCGAAAGCATCATGATTCCCCTGTCGCCCAATTCCTTTTCCTCCCTTTTGACCTTATCCATGCCGACCTCTGCCGCCATGTCGGGAAGCGCCTTGATATATGCGTCGACATCCCCGGAATCCTTGCAAAAGTGCTCGAGCGTCCACCATGTCTCTATATCGTCGTTTTTTTTCTGAAGCGTCCGCAGATCCCTTCCCGGGGCATGTATGATCTTCTCGGACCAGGTGCATCCCTCGCCCCGCCACTGCCTGTGCTCAGCTATCTTCGGCATGGGTCTCTCCTCGGAGGTCATGCAAAGGCAATCACCGTGAAGTTTTATATATTCCATCAGCTCGCGGTAAGAGGGCTGGACATTATAGAAATTATCCTTTTGAATCGCATCGAGCTCATAGCCCGAGAACGGCACCCGGTCGACGGGCTGCAGCCTCGCGCATGCCAGCAGTCTTTCCCTTGAATTCATATCACACCGCCATCTTGTTTTTTTTCGACTTTTCTATAAATATATAAGCCAGCGAAACTGCAACGCCGCAGGCCGCCAGAACAATCAGATTCGTGCTTATCGATGAAAGGCTTCCCTTTTTCATCAGGGTGTCTATTCCGTCGATGAACCAGAACTGGATCGTACCCCTCGCAATCTTCTGCATGAAAGCCGGCATCCATTCGACCTGCCAGTAGCAGCCGCCGAGCATACATGTCAGGGTCAGCACCACAACATTGACCGCCATTACCGCGGCCTCGCTTCTGCCCAGGGACATCAGAAGGAATCCCAAGGGTATCACCGCCATGTAGAATACGGATATCAGCACTATGAACCGGCCGACCGGAAGAATCTCCCCAAGGTCGAAAAGATTATATGATATCGAAATCGATATGGCCGCGTGCATCAGGGCGAAGAACATGCATGCAAGCGTATTGCCCGCCGCATACTGCCACGGAGCTACCGGACATGACATTATCCTCTGGTATGTCCTCCTGACCTTCTCCCTGAATCCGAGCGCGCATATCGACCATATGCCGAACATTGATGCGAAAGTGAACATTCCGAATCCCGCCCTTGTACCGTAAATCTTGTTGGACTTGTCAAGAACTTCGATCGACTCGGCCGTGACGTATTTCCCGCCGTATTCGCCGATGACATCCCTATAGACGGTTATATCCCCGAGCATTCCCCCGGCCTTGTACAGCATGGAGATCTTTTGCTCCAGATAGCCCCTCAGCCATCCCGTGACGGACACACCCTCGATGGAAATGACCTCGACAACAGCCTCTTCGCCGCCCGTCATGTATTCCTCGAAACCGGCGGGGATGTATATCCCCGCCCTGACTTCCTTGCCTGCGACCGCGGCCTCAAGGGTACCCACCCCATACATGACGACGGTATATTTATCGCTTTCCTCAATATACCTCGTGATTTCCGCAGATGAGACGCTGCCGTCGCCGTCGGTTATTCCGATTGGAATGGTGGAGCTCTGGCCTGATGAAACCATCAGCATGAACACAACGGCAAGCATCGGGGGAAGAATCAGAAATATCAGTATTCCCGATATCTTCTTGAGCATCCTCCTTATATTGTTGCCGGCGATTCCAAGGATGTTACGCATTGCTTGCCCTCCCGCCCCTGCCCGACACAGCCACCGCAACCGTGCACAGCAGCGCAATACCAAGACTTATGAGAATCGATATGACGGCCGTCCTGTATTCGTGAAGGTATACGGCATCGAAGATACCATGGTTTATCCAGTACATCGGCGACAATTTCTTTATGACCGACAGCGCCCCGGAATCGCCAAGCTGCACATATCCGTCGCCCAGGAAGACTATGGCGGGTATAACTATCTGCGCTATGCCCGCAATGAGGTTTTCATTCTTCAGCAGTATACCCAGGATGGTCCCTATGGCGGATACCATGATTATCTCGGCCAGGATCACCAGCAGGCTTATACCGAGCTCGCCTCCCCAGTAGATATTGAATACAAGTATTCCGATCGTTACTACGACCAGGCTTTGGATTGATATCAGCACCACGCTTCCCGTTGCCGTTCCCCATTGGTATAGCGTCATGCTGACCGGGGATGCGCTTATCCTGTCCGCGGTTTTGTTGACCTTGTTTCCGGCGAAATACGTGCCCAGGAAGATAAGCCCGTAGAAAATGAACATCGTCGAGATGGTCACACCGTAATAATCCATCGAGCGGCGGCTTTATGGTCAGCGGGCCCCGGGACGACCTGATCAAGCTCGATATCGAATTCCATACCCTCGATGAGCTGGCCGGAATGACCGTTGCCAGCCGCGATGGCCTCGATATCCGGGTCAGTGACATCGCCGAGTTGGAGGACGG
>JAWOIG010000023.1:0-17745 GCA_046484775.1 Clostridia bacterium
TCATTTTTATTCGTTTCGCGCAGCAGCCTTTCCCTAAGTTTCTCACTGCTTATTGAATACCCTGTGTAATAATTTCCCAGTATGTCGGCTATCAGTTTTTTACAGGAAGTACGGAATTCCTTTCCTTCCAACGGGTTGAATATATACTTTATTCTTTTCATGCCTTTTTCGATGTATATCCTTTCGACATCAAGTACAATATGGTTTTCATCCAGCAGGTATTCCCCGCATACCGCCATTATTTCATCAAGGGAATGCAATAAAATCAATAATCCATCTTCATTGATGCCATTTTCCGACAAATAATCCTTGAATGCTGCATTGATGTCGGTATCAAACAAAATATTACTCTCGTCATTTTGTTCCATGACTGCGAAAGGAATGATTCCTTCCGGGTTTGCACCGCTGATCATTGCAATCATATATCCGGGGCACGTGATCCTGCCTGCAGTCCTTAGATAATTTCTTCCCCCTGAGGTTACATTTTCATATATCATATCAATATCCCGTCCTAAGCTTGTCCACTATTTCCGAATCATTGAAAACACTGTCGATTATGTCCTTTACAAAGCCAACGATTGCCTCTCGGAAAATAAGCGCAACTCCTACCAGT
The DNA here is from genome assembly GCA_046484775.1 of Clostridia bacterium. Taxonomy (GTDB): domain Bacteria; phylum Bacillota; class Clostridia; order DUPQ01; family DUPQ01; genus JAFGQE01. The sequence goes on from JAWOIG010000023.1 coordinate 614, forward strand.
ACCGCAACTATTATAACGACTTCAACCGTACCCATTCCTCTTCTACCCATGACAAATCTCATTCCAGTAAACATATTCATAAACCTTTCATTATAATAAGCGCAGGCGCAGTGAGAATGATTATGATTCCCGCAAGGCCCAGCGCCAATGGAAAAACCAATTTTGCAGAAGCTTCCTCTCCTCTTTTCCTTGCGTTCTCACTTCTCAGTTCCCAACTTTGGCGGGCACAATTCCTAATCATCTCCACAAGGTTGCCTCCGCCCGTTTTGATTGCCTGGCTTAAGATAGAGATAAATGTGTGAATCTCGGGAATCGCCATTCGCGCCGAGAACTCATGAAGAGACTCCCTGAACATGGTGCCTGTTTCCGTTCGTGATACAGTAAAACGGGCTTCCCGGTAAAATTCCGAATCAGTATCCTTGCGGGATGCCTGTCTCCATGCCTCCTGTACCTCGAGCCCCGAACCTGTCATGATTGCCAGTTCAGTGCAGAACGCCGGAAAGTCAATCATTATTTCCTCCTTTCGTTTCCTTATTTTTGCCTTGAGATCCATGTCGGGAAGAGCCAATCCGACAAATGGCATTGCGCATGCCAGCGCAACCTCCATTCCCGATGCATTGAAAAAGCACAAATAGAAAACAGGAAACGATGCGAATATTATCATGGAAGCGGCCTTTACCGAAAGGTGCAGACAAAACAAGTCTTTCATCGTTTTCCTCCCATAAAGAAACATCAATTTTCCGCCGACTCCGCGCTTGTCTCTTCGAAAGATTCCTGAAAGCAATTTAAATATCGCGGGATAAAGCATGATTGTGTACCTGGCATGTCTTAGGACGAATCGCCTTCGAGTTCTTTTTCCTGTAACCAATAATACCGCCACCAAGGCGGAATATATTATTGCAACCATATCATATGCCTATGTCCGCTACCTTTCTGCAAAAGTACCACTGCGCTAGAAACATAAGGCCCGCCGTACTCATGGCAATTCTTCCCGCAAAGGATGAATAAAGCGGAGCCAGATACGAACCTGCAGTCATCGAAAATACCATGACCAGTGCAATCGGCATTGCCGTGATTACTTTTTGCTCGAATTTCCTGCCTGAAATTATCACTTCTATGTTTCTCTTTATATGAATTTTGCCCGACAGAATGCCGGTTGTCCTTCGTGTTATCTCAACAAGATTCCCACCGTTTCTTTCGCAAACCGATATGCTTGCGGCAAACAATTGCGCATCCTCGATATCAATATTGCGAGCCATTTCATAAAGAACATCGGAAGTGATATAATTCATGCGAAATCCTTTAACTGCATCCTCAAGATATCTGCACATGGAATCGCCGCCATGTATGCCCTTGTAGTCGGCAACGGCCTCAGCAAATAGTCCCGGGAATGCCGCGGATGAGTTCAGAACAGGCTCAAGGCATATTAGGAAATCAAGAAAGCGATCCGTTAAATCAGCATCCCTTGCCTTTTTGTTTTCCTTTTTATCCAGTATTCCGAATAAAATGAAAACAACTGCTCCAACCATTGCTGCCGGTATGTTTTTATATAACACATATAGGGATGAAAATCCCGCAGCTCCCCTGAGGAGATGTTTTCTAAGCATAAAGCAGCCTTCTCAATTTTGTCTTTTCAATGATGTCTCCTGTTTGAACGAGTTTGTTCTTCATATAGTCATATCTGAATAGCTCATGCAGAACCGCCTCTCCATTTTTTGCTTCAGACAACTCGCTGATTTCCGTAATCTTTCTTTCTCCGCCCGGCTTTGAAATACAGATAACAATGTCTATTGCCATTGTTATTTGTTTTCTTACCGCCATCAACGGTATGTCCTTTCCCATAAGAACCATTGTCTCAAGCCGTGAAATTAACTCCGCGCAGGAATTTGCATGTCCGGTGGATATTGAGCCTTCATGACCGGTGTTCATTGCCTGCAACATATCCAGGGCCTCTCCTCCCCTGACTTCCCCGACTATAATCCTGTCAGGCCTCATTCTCAGGCTGGTTCTTATGAGATCCCTGATTTTTATTTCACCGGCGCCTTCGCTGTTCTTCACCCTGGCCTCAAGACGAACAATATTATCAACTTTATCTATCCTCAGCTCCGCCGAATCTTCTATCGTTATAATCCTTTCACCGCTTCCCGTGCAATTTGCCAGCACGTTCAGTAAGGTTGTCTTGCCGGTTCCCGCTCCCCCGCATATGAACATGTTGTAGCGCGCCCTATAAAGTTGCTCAAGAAAATCAAGCGCGGCGCTTGAACAAAAACCGTTCCTTACAAGGTCTCCTCCCGACAACGGAGTTTTCGGGAATTTTCTGATTGTCACCGCAGGTCCGTTGACGGACACCGGCGCCAGGACTATATTTATCCTTGTTCCGTCCGCAAGGCATGCGTCTGTTATAGGTACTGCCGTGTTGACCGTTCTACCGGATTTTCTACAGACTGTACTTATTATTTTCATGCACTCCGTCGGATCTATTATATCCATATCGGATTTAAGGATTTTCCCGTCTTTTTCAAAATATACATTTCCCGCATTAATCATAATTTCCGTGATACTATCGTCCTCAAACAGACACTGAACGGGTCCGAATCCCAATATATCGTCCCTTGCGGTCTTGATCAGTCTCTCGGCATTCAAAAGATTACCACCTTGTTTTTCACAAAGCTCGAATGCCTTTTGTTCGATTGCTTCCGAAACTTTTTCGTCAGATAGCTCATTTTCGCATTCAAGGCCCGCCGATATATCCCTTTTAATTCTTTCAAGCAGTTTTTCCATCACACTTCCTCCACTGAGCTGCATATCAAGTCAATACGGCTCCAGAATCTTTGCGGATATGCTTCAAATATTCCTTCGCTTGAGGGAATGGCATATTTCCCATCTTCCGAAAAATTGTCAACTTCGATAACCTTTCCTATTTCCAGACCTTTCAAATACTCTATGAAGTTCTGCTGCCTCCTGCCTGTTTCTTCCTTCCTGATGATTATATTCAGGGAAGCCTCTTTCATAAGCGTTATATTTCCCTCCGATGGACAGGACGGCATATCGAGAACCGCATACTCATAAATAGGTGTTCCCGATATAGCCGAGGCAACCCATTCTGCCTCAACGGCTTCAATCGGTCCATCCATGGACGGACGGCCATTCGATATATAATCCACCCTCCGCCGCTCGTCTCTTACGGCAAGACTTTTAATCCTTGCCGCCATATCTCCTTCATGTTTTCGCATAAAGTACCTCATTCTGGTGTAGTTATTTATATCCGACTGCCCAAAAACCATTTCGCCGGATGAAAAGGGATCGAAGTTCGCATATAGGACTTTCCTGCCGCGTTCCGCCAGTCTGCAGCAGATTGCCTTTGAAACAGTGCTCTTTCCCGCTCCGCCGAGAGCGGATGTAACACATATGATCCGGGCTCCGGACCCGCCTGTTGCAATAAGCTCACCGGCGTCCTCTGAATACCTTCCCAGAAAAAAGCTGCAGACAGCGGATGCCTTTTGATATTTTGACAACTCTTCCTTTCCCTCGCCCATTATTATTATATTCCTTGTGTTTCTTTTGTTAAGATAATCACTTACTACATACCCTCCGTTCAGCTCCTCCTTAGCATCCACAATCCCAAGAAGATTCCCGTTGTTCAGCAATATATACTTCTTGAGCCTCTCGAAATATTCCGTATCCCTGACATCAAAATATAAATTCATCTTCTTCATGCGCATCTCCTGTCAGCAGGATTATATTGCTATTAACATTAATTGTCATTATACTGGCTGTTAATTTTTACCTGTATTTAAACCGAATGACAAATCCTGCTTCTTTTTTTGTTATAATGGAAATGTAATCAACCCCTTTGATGGACTGGGATTGTAAAAAGGAGGAAAGGCAATGAACGTTGCGAAATATATAGACCATACTCTTTTAAAGCCGGAGGCAGATAAGAAGTCGATTGAAAAACTCTGTGGGGAAGCCTTGGAATATGGTTTTTATTCGATATGCATCAATGGTTGCCGTGTGCAATATGCAGCAGAACTTTTGCATCCGTCGGCTGTAAAGGTTTGTGCCGTAATCGGTTTCCCTCTCGGTGCGTGCTCAATTAAAACAAAAATATGCGAAGCAAGGGATGTCATTGAAAATGGCGCGGATGAAATAGACATGGTCATGAACATAGGTAAATTCAAGGATGGTAATTATGATTATGTCCTGGCTGACATTGAAGAGGTTGTCCGGGTTGCCCATTCATCGGGTGTTTTGGTCAAGGTAATCCTTGAAACCTGTCTTCTTGACAATGATGAGATAGTAAAGGCCTGTGAATTGGCAGTCAGGGCGGGTGCGGACTTTGTCAAGACATCAACCGGCTTCAACAGTGGCGGAGCAACCCTGGAAGCGGTTGCAATCATGAAGAAAGCTGTTGATGGAAAGGCTTTGGTCAAGGCTGCGGGCGGGGTAAGAAATTATCAGAATGCAATTGATTTTATAAACGCGGGTGCGGACAGGCTGGGCTGCAGTTCATCGGTCGAAGTTGTTACGGGAGCTGAATCCGGAGGCACTTATTGATTATAATATTTTAGTGACATACTTCCGCCACCGCTTTCGCGCTCACTATCGTTAGTAAGGAAGCTTGGGGGAGGGAGATATCTCGGTTTTGTGTCAAAGAATTTTATAGATGCAGCCTGACATGTCCTTGTTTTCCGGTGATATCAGATTTCCGCATTATTGTCGAGAGCACTGACAAATTGAAATATTTCTTCCTCCGACAGGTCCTCATCGTTGACCAGACGTTTTTGTATGGCCTTTACGACACTTTCTATTTCATCATACCTGTCGGGATTATATACATAGCACTGGCTGAATGTCATCACATGGCACCAGACGAGCATTTCTTTCCTTGTGATTTTACCGTCCCTGTATTTTTCAAGCGCTTCCGTAATGTCATCCGGGTAAACTATTATTGGGTTCTTTAAAAAATACCTTTCCTTTTCACTTGTCATATGCCTTGTTATATCGCGCACGGATAAGTCCAGATTTTTAAACATTGCCATTTCAGTCATCATTTCTTCGATCACGGCCTTTGGTATCCCTTCGAGCAATGTCTTGTTATCCTTGACCTGCTTTATGCCGGTGAATATGCAGGCAATGCCTATCATGGCGACCAATGCCATCACGACATATTCCCTTGTATTGTTGTCAATGTTGTCCGTGGCGAAAATACCCGCCATTATCAACATGAAGACAAACCCTCCCGCTATATACAAATAACCGAATTTTATATTCTTTCTTTGTTCTTTGGCCGATATCATATCTCTTCCTCCGGAACAATGTTCCCGGCATATTATATCATACGACCCACCCCGTTTATAAGTATCGTTCGCATAGCCTGGTTGATTTTTCTTGCTTATCAGGATGCCTCTCTTTTTTCTTTTGCTTATTTTTCATTTATTCCGAAATGGTTTTAATATATAATAATTTTATCGACTGGAGGTGGCAAAATGAAAGGCAGAGAAAGATTTCTAGCGGCTTTGAACAATCAGAAGGCGGACAGGCTCCCTTGCCAGGTCCATAATTGGATGTCATATTATTTGAAAAACTATCTCGGAGGGAAGAGCGATTACGAGGCATATGAATATTTTGGAATGGATCCGGTCATTTATGCAAGACCGAGATTTATTTACGACGACAGGGACAATGCCAACTGGATTGTAAGGAAAACTGATCTGGGAACGGATTCCGACGGGGTTACAAAGACCCGTTTTGATATCACTACCCCCGATGGAACACTAACGGAAGTTCGCGGGGACAGCCCCATTACAGGGTGGATTACAGAGCACATGCTCAAGACCAAGGGTGACTTCGAGCTTTGGAAAAAGTATTTTCCGATTCCAAGGTCGGTTGATTGGACTCCGGTCATACAGGCCAAGAACAGGATAGGCGAGAATGGCATAGTAAGGGATGGATATTTTGATTTCGGACAGGGAAGCCCCTGGCAAAGCTTCGCCTATATGATCGGTACACAGGAAATCATCATGGCAGCCATTGATGAACCCGACTGGCTTCATTATGTACTTGACACCCTGCTGAAGAAAAAACTTCAGGTTATCGAGGCCGGCGGCAAGATTGAGCTTGATCTCATAGAAACAGGTGGAGGAGCGGGTTCCAGCACGGTAATCAGTCCTTCAATACACGAAGAGTTCTGTCTTCCGTATGATAAAATTCAGCACGAGGCCCTTCATGCGCAGGGAACCAAGATTGTATACCATCTTTGCGGCGGATTCATGCCCCTGCTTGACATAGTGGTTCACAATGGAGCCGATGGGCTTGAAACAATGACCCCGCCCATCATGGGAGGAGACTGCATACTTTCCGAATGCACGAAGCGAATCGGCGACAAGATGTTCTTCATCGGCGGATTCGACCAGAATGCGGGTTTTGAAAAGGGGAATCCGGAACTTGTCAGAAAAATGGTTTTTGACTTGCATAAGGATTGTCCCGACGGCGGGTACATCGTAAGTCCTTCCGATCATTTCTTTTATGGCAATCCAGCCAATCTCCAGGCGTTTGTCGATGCTGCCAAGGAGTGTGTGTACTGATGAAAGATGTGGTCTGCATAGGCATACTGGTAGCGGATGTAATATCAAAGCCCCTTGTGAGTCTTCCGGAAAAGGGCAAATTGATGCCTATCGAGAGCATTACGCTGCATAGCGGCGGATGCGCTCTCAGCAGCGCCCTTGATATGACTATCATAGGTCTTGACACTGCTGTAATAGGTAAAATAGGCAATGACGGGTTCGGGTCCTACCTTACGGGAGTGTTGGAAAAAGCCGGGGTTGATATATCGGGCATAGCCGTCGGTTCGCTTTCAAAGACAAGTGCAAGCGTCGTTGTTGTGGGAGATGATTCAGAGCGGTCATTCATTCACTGCTTTGGAGCCAATGGCGAGTTCTGCTATGACGATATAGATTTCGGTTTTGCAGCCCTATATAAAACAGTTTTTTTCACAGGCGTCAATCTGATGGCATCCTTGGACGGAGCCCCGCTTGGCCTGGCTGTTAAAAGATTGAAGGAAGCAGGCTGCATAACCGTCATGGATACCGCATGGGATGCATCGGGACGATGGATGGAACTAGTCCGGGATTCCCTTCCTTACCTTGACTATTTTATTCCCAGTTATGACGAAGCAAGAAATATAGCCGGGAAAGACGACCCGGTGGAAATCGCCGATGTGTTCATATCATGGGGGGTTAAAAACGTCGTCGTCAAGCTTGGCAAGGAAGGCTGTTATATCAAGACATCCGATGGACAGGATTTTACGATACCCACACTGGAGATAGAAGCGGTGGAAACCACAGGCGCCGGCGATGCTTTTGCTTCCGGTTTCATAACCGGTGTATCGAAGGGCTGGCCGATATATAAGTGCGGTTTGTTCGCCAATGCCGTCGGCACACTTTCAGTATCGCAGGTCGGTGCCTCAACGGGTATAAGATCCCTTGAGGATACAATAGATTTTATAAAATCCCAGAACAGGGAGTGGTAGCATGATTTCAAAAAAAGTGTATGAAAGCGCCGTCATCAGAACCCTTGTGTATTTTGAGAAGGCAAACATCATCATTACGGATGAGGAAAAGCAACGCATAGAAATAGCTGATTTCGGGCTCGGAAGGCTTGAAAAGGAAGGGCTGGAAATACTCACATATGTCAATACCCAGCGATGCTGCGCCAAGGAACTTGTAATGTTCCCCGGCCAGACCTGCTGCGAACACAGACATCCGGATGTTAACGGCCGCCCCGGGAAAGAGGAAACGTTTCGGTGCAGGTACGGTGAGGTCTATCTTTACATCGAAGGTGTTCCAGCCGATCACATAAAGGCGGTGGTTCCGGATGCCGGTCCCGGAGCCTATACTGTTTTTCATGAAATAGTGCTTAGGCCCGGAGAGCAGTTCACTTTGCCTCCCAATACTCTCCATTGGTTTCAGGCAGGGCCTTGCGGAGCCGTCATATCGGAATTTTCAACAAGCAGCGTGGACGAAGCCGACATATTTTCAGATAAAAATGTACTGAGGGAAACTATAATTGAGTAAAAATTTTAAAACTGCGGTAATGTATGGGGCGGGAAGCATCGGCAGAGGTTTCATCGGCCAGCTTTTCACAATGTCCGGATACGAGGTGTGCTTCATTGATGTCGATGAAAAACTGGTGTCAAAATTAAATGAAGAGCATGAATACCGGATAACTATAGCAGCCGGAGACGGATACGAAACCCGCCTTATTGAAAACGTGCGTGCCGTCAACGGAAAGGACACCAAAAAAGCAGCATTTGAAATAGCTTCGTGCAGTATCATGGCAACCGCAGTCGGCGTCAATATCCTGCCATATATCTCGCAAACAATCGCGATGGGTATGGATCTGCGTTTTGAAACCCACGGGGAACTTCCACTGGACATAATCGTCTGCGAAAACATTTCCGGCGGCGGAATGCATTTGAAAACACTTGTGGCACCACATATGAAAAACAAGGCTTATATGGAGAAATGCATCGGATTTGTTTCAGCCTCCGTTGGCCGGATGGTTCCTGTCGGTTCCGCTTCAGACTCATCGGATATTATCGTTGAACCATACGACGAGCTTCCGATTGATGCGGATGCCTTGAAGACGGATGTGTCCGGCCTTTCAAATTTCAAGCCGACAAGTCCTTTTGAAATAGAAAAATACAAAAAATACTATATGCACAATATGTCGCATGCGATAACCGCCTATCTTGGCCATCTCAAGGGATATGAGTATATCTGGGAGGCCATTCAGGATAAATATATCCTCGGTGTGACGAAGGCCGCCCTTGCCGAAAGTATCTCTGCAATCTCCTCTCATTTTTCCACACCTGCGAAGCCGCTCGAGGAATATGCCCTGGATTTGCTTGAAAGATATGCAAACAGGTATCTTAACGACACGGTTCTTCGCGTGGGACGGGATCCCAAAAGAAAACTGGCCGCTGATGATCGCCTCACGGGAGCAGCTGTTTTTTGCATTGAAAACAACATAGTCCCGGAATACATACCATATGGAATCGCCGCTGCATTTTATTTTGATTCGCCTGATGACGCATCCTCTGTGGAGATACTCTCCACTGTAAAAGAAGAAGGAATACGCATGGCAATTGAAAAATATACCGGACTCAGATATGAATCCGCACTATTCGAAAAAGTCCTTTCCATATATAAATCCCTGGAAAAATAAAGCCGATAATAAAAATCAAACATTTGCCTTGGGCAACTGTTTGATTTAATCCGGGACAACCGTTTGCTTTTATAATAGTTCTTCGAGTTTTTGGAGCTTTTCGTGGGTTATGAGAGCATCCTCCCTCAGCCCTTTGAGCTTGACCACATGCGTCCATCTTCCATATGGCTGTATCTGTGATATATATTTCAGGTTTACAATGTATGACTTGTGCGTTCTCATGAATGCTTCCCCTTCGAGTTTTTCCTCGATTGCATTGAGATTCATACCCGTGAGATATGTGTTTCTTGCCGTTACTATTTTCGTTCTGCTTCCTTCCCTGAAAACAAGCATTATCTCGTCTATGTCCACAAAACTCATGCCGTCCCTGTTCTTAAGCATAAGCTTGTCGAGTTTCTTAAGGGTCCTGCCCGTTTCGTTGTTCTTTTCAAGCATGTCCGAAATCCTGGCAAGAGTCCTCTCAACCCTTTCGAGCTTGAATGGCTTGAGCATGTAGTCAAACGCATACAGCTCGAAGGCTTCTCCCATATATTCATCATGCGCCGTTGAAAAAACGATATATGTATCCGGTTCCCTATCAAGTATTTCCCTTGCACATTCTATGCCGGACATTCCCGGCATTTCAATATCCATGAACACAATTTCCGGCTTATGTTCGTCAAACAGCCTCAGGGCGGACAAACCGTCCGCCCCAATGGCTCTGACTTCATAGCCTTCGTTCATATTCACGGCCTGCTTCAGGATTTCAGCCATCTTTTCATTGTCGTCAACTATTAGCACGCCTATCATTGTTTACCTTTCAAGTGCCTTTGGCGGACCAAGGATTTCTCTTAATATGATTCCCCTCACCAGGTCTTCTCTTTTTACCCTGAATCTTCTGTCAACCCTTGGTTTCGTGGCTTCCGCCATGGCTGTTTCCCCGGGTTCGGAGACAACTTCCTTAAAAAGGTCGGCCTGGTTAACGGTCTTAATATCCTTTACTTCAGCCATTTTCATTTACCTGTTTTCTTCGAGTCGTCAACATCCTGCTTGCCGACTTCCGCAATTGAGTCCCGCATCTGGGTGTCAGCCATTACATTTTTCATTTTATAATAGTCCATGATTCCAAGATTTCCGTTTCTGAATGCTTCCGCCATTGCCCTTGGCACCTCGGCTTCCGCCTCGACGACCTTGGCTCTCATTTCCTGTACGGCTGCCTTCATTTCCTGTTCGCGTGCAAAGGCCATTGCCCTTCTTTCCTCCGCCTTGGCCTGGGCTATCTTTTTATCAGCTTCCGCCTGGTCGGTCTGGAGCTGCGCCCCTATGTTTTTACCGACATCGATATCCGCTATGTCAATTGACAGAATCTCAAACGCGGTCCCTGCATCAAGTCCTTTATTAAGGACTGTCTGTGATATGGAGTCTGGGTTTTCCAGAACCGCCTTATGGTCGGTTGCAGACCCTATTGTTGTTACAATACCCTCTCCGACCCTGGCGATTATCGTCTGCTCGCCGGCTCCGCCTATCAGCCTGTCTATGTTCGCCCTGACGGTTACCCTTGCCCTGGCCTTCAGCTCAATTCCGTTCTTGGCTATAGCAGCAATCAGCGGAGTTTCAATAACCTTGGGGTTGACACTCATCTTTACCGCTTCCAGAACATCCCTTCCCGCGAGGTCTATCGCAGTGGCTCGTTTGAAGCTCAATGGTATCTCCGCTTTTTGCGCTGCAATCAGGGCGTCTATTACCCTGTCCACATTACCCCCTGAGAGAAAATGCGCTTCAAGGTCATTTATCGAAACATCAAGCCCGGCCTTTGCCGCCTTGATCTTCGGTTTGATTATCCTTGCGGGCACGACCCTTCTCAATTTCATTCCGACCAGTGTGAACAGTCCCACCTTTACGCCGGCCGCTCCTGCCGATATCCATAATCCGAGCGGTACCAGACTGAATAATACCGACAGCACAAATACTATCGCTATTACCACTACCAAAACAATAATAGCTGTTTCCATGTTCATTCCTCCTTATCCTTCATTGTTTCAACAACAATTCGTCTTCCTTCGACTTCCGATATCCTGATTCTTGTTCCTTCCTCTATGAAATCCCCATTTGTGACAATATCAAGCCTTACTCCATCGAACTGCCCGATGCCGGACGGCCGAAGCAATGTCAGGGCTGTCCCTTCCCTTCCAAGGAAAACATTCATATCCTCGACGCCTGAAAAACCCTTTTCCTTGCTGACGGAGTCGTTGAGAATCAACGTCCTTGAAAGCCTTCCGGTGGAAGCCGACCTGACTACGAATGCAACGACCACGGCAAGAATAAGCAACAGTATCAGGAACATGACAAGTGCTTCAAGAAATGTGCTTGCAGTCAGTATTATTCCCGCCACAAATAAAATAATCCCGGTTATTCCGGCGACACCGAATCCGGGAATGAACACCTCGGCCAGCAATAACAGAAGCCCGAGAGTCAAAAGAACCGCCTGAAGCAACTGTATATTATCTATGAAACTGAAAATACCCATATTTATCACTCCTTCCATGATTCATTCTACCCTGTATTCCGGGTTAGTACTTGCTATGCGCCCGAAACATACGCATAAGCCTTCCAAAACCACGGTTTGCCATGTTTTTAAGGCAACTTCCCCGTACCCGGCTCATGAATCCCTGGGCACCATAAATGTAAACATCGTTCCTCTGCCGCCCGTTTCAAAGCTTATGCTTCCCCCTGCCGATTCCAGCTTTCGCTTTGACACTGCAAGACCTATCCCATGACCATCCCCGGCTTTCGTTGTAAACCCCATGGTGAAGATCCGGTCCACAAGCTTTTCGGGAATTCCCTTTCCATTATCCTTTACCTTAAATATATAATTCTTTATATCTTCTTTCAATGAAACAAGGATACTTCCTTTTTCAACCTCTTCCACGGCATGAATCGCATTGTCAATCAGATTGCCCAGTATTCCGCATATATCCCATGGCTCCATTGCCGGTTTATCCAGTCTTGTAGTGGATACTATTTTGAATTCGATTCCCTTGCTCTCGCACGAGTTGTTCTTAACCTGCAATAATGCGTTGATCGCCGGGCTTGCCGTTTTCAGAATCTTGCCTACGGACTGTATTTCATTATATATCTCTTCCATGTATGCTGCGGCATCCGTGTGCTCGTTCATTTCGATAAGGCTGTGTATTATTTGTATATGATTCAGAAAATCATGCCTTTGCTCCCTGAGCTTATCATTTAGTCCGGTTGTCTTCAAATGGGCTTCCTTAAGTGATTCAAAGCGTCTTAAAAGTGATCTTGCCTCGCTTCTCATCCTGAGTATGCCAAAACACACAGCAAGCGCTATGATGACAATTATTACGGCAACCAGCATGGAGAGCTGTACCTCGGTTGGTATTTCTTCCTGAACCAGCAAAACATATATTATGCCTGCCGCGACAATCAAACCGATTAAAAGCACGGATGCGGTGTAAACAAGCGGCCAGCTGCCGGAAAATATGGAAAGGTTGCTATTGGCTTTTCTTTTCATTCTTTTAACTACCCGTAAAAATATTATACTATATTGCATAACAAATGAAAAAACAATAATATATATAAAGGACATGGCATATATAAATCTATGGTCCATGATCCGCTCTTTTTTTCGGAGGATTATTATGTCTTATGATACCGGTATGGCTGCCATCAACCTTGAGATGCCGGAGCGCATTCCAAGAAGCGAGTATTCCGCTGAACTTTATTTTGACCTGATGAAGCGCGTCACGGGGATTGATGTCCATGATTACAGTCCGGATGACCTTAAGCTTGCGGCTTCGCTTGCTTTTCGAAAAGCCTGGAATTACGACTTCAATTGGAATGTGATGGTTGATGCAAAGTATGCCTTCAAGGAAAAGCGGACAAAAATGGGGCATGCGGAATTCACGCAGGGCGGCATAGATTATACCGATGATGTCTCGGGATATTATAAAACCCCGGAAGAAGTGCTTGCCTTCGATCCCTTTGAACTATTCGGGGAAATCGATATTGATTCCGAGGCCCGCAGATTCGAGGATGACTATAAAAAAAGATGCAATACATATCCCGATGAAGTCAACATGACGGGGGTCTATGTGACCTGTGTTTCCGGATTGATCGACCTGTTCGGCTGGGATATGCTGCTTTTGACGGCGGGTCTGGATTCAGATGGCTTCGGACAAACCACAAACAGGTATTCCGAATGGATCGGACAGTATTTCAAAGCACTGGCCGCTTCCGACGTTCCGGTGGTTATGGTGCACGACGATCTTGTCTGGACGGCCGGTCCTTTCATCCATCCCGACTGGTACAGGAAATTTGTCTTTCCGAACATAACGAAAAACCTTGCGCCGTTAAAGGAAGCCGGGAAGAAAATTATGTTTACAAGCGATGGTAATTTCGACAAGTTCATAACAGATATCGCAGATTGCGGGGTGGACGGGTTTATCCTGGAGCCGATAACAGATCTCAAGGCCATTGCGGACCGCTACGGCAGCAGTCATGTGATAATAGGAAATGCCGATACGAGGATCGTAATGTTCGGTTCCCGCGATGATATTAATAGCGAGGTCAGGCGCTGCATGGACATTGGAAGGAAATGCCCGGGTTTCTTCATGGCGATCGGAAACCATATCTCCCCGAACTCATCGATAGAAAATCTTCTTTATTACAACGAGTGCTACGAGAAAATGTCACGGAGATAACATGCGATAGTATTGATCATAGAAAATATAAGCCGACGGACTGAAGAGCCACCGGCTTTTTGAGTCTAGTCGTAAGTTACGAATCTCTTTGCAAATACCTGGATCGGTTCGGTGCCGGGAGTTTCTCCCGATATCGTAAACCCGACGGTCCTGGTCTTTTCCATCAGCGGCGGTATATTGTTATAGAATAAGGTCTCATCCGTTATCAGAACCTGCATGAGAACCGTCTTGTTGTCGCCGGAAACAGACACCAGAAGCGCCTTATCACCTGCGCTCAGTATGGTCCCCGTAATTGTCTCCTCGTTCCATATGATGTTCTTTGCGTCGACCTGAACCGGATAAGACTCCCTGACCTCGCCTTCTATAGTAAACCCAACGACACTGCCCGGCGCCATTTCATATGTGATGCCTTCAGCAAATTTGGTTTTTTTGGTTATATATACATGCATGATGTCTTCTTGAAATCCACCGATTACATCCACAATGAACCCATCTTTGTCGGCCTCTGAAACGATTCCGACAATTTCGGGGTCACTCTCTTTTCCTCCGCAACCCGCAAATGTGGCTGCGATTAAAACGACCAGAATAATGAGAACTATTTTCTTTGCCATTTTTTCACCTCTCTGTTTATTATATAGTATTTCATAATACGATTCACCAGGAATGTGTTATTGTTATATAATTATTACATACAGCAAAGGCGGTATGATTATGAAAACTGTAATTGAGCTTGAAAAAGTCATGTGCCGGCCAACGGATTCCCTGACCCGGGACATAAAAAATATTGATGGGGACATCATGGTGCTCGGTGCAGGCGGAAAGATGGGGCCTACTCTTTGCAAGCTGGCAATCAATGCTATAAGAAGTGCCGGTTTATCAAAGAAGGTATATGCTGTTTCCAGATTTTCGGACCTTGATGCCGCAAAGGATCTGGAGGAGCATGGAATTGCTGTAATCAAGGCGGATTTACTTGATGATCACACCCTGGCCTCATTGCCGGATGCTAATAATATAATATACATGGCCGGCAGAAAATTCGGAACCTCCGAGGACCAATCACTCACCTGGGCAATGAATACCTATCTGCCGGGCAGGGTTGCCGATAGATTCCGTAACAGCAGGATAGTTGTTTTCTCGACGGGCAACGTGTATCCGTTCGTTCCAGTCGATTCCGGCGGTTGCCGGGAGGATGACCCCGTCGGACCTATCGGCATATATGCAAACTCCTGTCTTGGAAGGGAAAATATCTTCATTTATTTTTCAAGGCAGAACGGTACTCCTGTTTTATTGTTCAGACTCAATTATGCCATTGATATGCGCTATGGTGTTCTGCTGGAAATTGCAAATGCAGTGAAATCTGGAAAACCCATCGATGTAACCACCGGTTATTTCAATGCCGTCTGGCAGGGATATGCAAATGAAGCCGCCATTCGGAGCCTCCTTCACTGTGAAAATCCACCCGCAGTACTCAATGTTACCGGGCCGGAAACCATTTCCGCCCGTGAAACGGCAATGAAATTCGCTTCTATTTTCAAAACCGCTGCTATTTTCACGGGAAAAGAAAAGGACGCCGCTCTTCTAAGCAATGCCTCCAGATGCATGGACTTGTTCGGTAAACCCGGCATTTTACTCGACGAAATGATTTCGATGACTGCTGAATGGGTTTTGAACAATGGGGAAACGCTGGGCAAGCCGACTCATTTTCAGGAAAGGGATGGTAGATACTGATGCCGGCTATACTTTCCGAAACAAAGCAAAATCTTCTACAGGATGGAACCGTCATACCTGCCCATCCCCTTGCTCTGGATTCCCAAAGGCATCTGGATGAGAAATACCAAAGGGCTTTGACCAGATATTATATTGATTCCGGGGTCGGCGGGATTGCCGTCGGAGTGCACACCACGCAATTTGAAATACGGAGACCCGAGTTTAATCTTTACGAACCGGTCCTGAGAATTGCATCTGAAGAAGTGGATATGTCAGGCGCCGCAAATCATTTGCTGAGGATTGCAGGAGTATGCGGATCAACAGCGGACGCGGTCAGGGAAGCCCAGACGGCTTCCCGGCTGGGATACGATCTTGCACTGCTAAGCATGGGTGGTCTCCCGGAACTTACAGAGTCACAGCTCCTTGAAAGAACCTCTGTGATTTCGCAAATACTGCCTGTTTTCGGTTTTTATCTCCAGCCTTCGGCCGGAGGCAGAATATTCAGTTATGAATTTTGGCGTAAATTCGCGGAAATAGAAAATGTCCTTGCAATAAAAACAGCCCCTTTCAACAGATATTGCACCCTTGATGTGATTCGGGCGGTATGCAGCTCCAGCCGAAGGGAATCAATAGCGATTTATACCGGCAACGACGACAATATCATCGCCGACCTCCTTACCACATACAGGTTCATCGTCAATGGCAAGATTGTCGAAAAGGATATAGTGGGGGGGCTTCTTGGGCACTGGGCCGTGTGGACAAGCAGGGCCGTTGAATTACTGGAGTCCATAAAAGCCCATAAGAAAAGCGATTCTCCGATTGACCCGGACTGGCTCACCCTGAATATACAGACAACAGATGCAAATGCTGCTTTTTTCGATCCTGCCAACGCATTCCGCGGCTGCATTTCCGGCATCCACGAAGTGCTTAGGAGACAGGGTCTCATGGCCAATATCCTTTGTCTTTCTGAAAACGAAAGGCTGTCGCCGGGTCAGCTTGATGAAATTGACAGGGTATACCATGACTATCCTGATCTGAACGATGATTCTTTTGTCAGGAAAAATCTCAAGAAATGGCTTGGGTAAGATTTCAATCCGAGCCGGATTTTTCGGCAAACACCAGATAAATAAGGCCTGCCATGATAAGAAGGCCACCTATTGTTCTGCCGATGGACACATCGCCGGTACGAACCGCATCAATAATGGTTCCGGTTCCTATCTGTCCGATGAAAAGCAGTATGGTAACATATATTATCCCTATTTTGGGTGTTATGTGGTTGTTCAGTATGACTACGACCGAAGCAGAAACAACCCCACCAGTTTTTGATAATCCTAGTGACGAGGACGATGAAGAAGATGAAAATTCTGAAGGGGATGATGAACAAACCGAAGAAGTGTTGCCCGTAGGTGCTGCCACCTTTAAGCTGGTTACCCGTCAGGAGTATGATGAAGAGTCAGTGACCCGGGTCGATGTGTCAACGCTTTTCTACCGGCT
>JAWOIG010000065.1:0-11348 GCA_046484775.1 Clostridia bacterium
GCTCAACGAGGCCGTCGCCGCGCTGTTCCACAACCGACGAGGCGGTCGCCCGGTCACGGGTCCGGGAAACCGTCCGCTCAAGTCCCTCTCCGACATGCTCAAGGGCAAGCAGGGCCGCTTCCGCCAGAACCTGCTCGGCAAGCGCGTCGACTACTCGGGCCGCTCGGTGATCGTGGCCGGGCCGCACCTCAAGATGCACCAGTGCGGCCTGCCCAAGATGATGGCCCTCGAGCTCTTCAAGCCGTTCATCATGAGCCGCCTCGTGGCGCGCAAGATGGTGCAGAACATCAAGGCGGCCAAGAAGATGGTCGAGTCGATGGTGCCCGAGGTGTGGGACATCCTCGAGGAGGTCATCACCGAGCACCCGGTCATGCTGAACCGGGCGCCGACCCTGCACCGCCTCGGCATCCAGGCCTTCGAACCGCTGCTGGTCGAAGGCAAGGCGATCCAGATCCATCCGCTGGTGTGCGCCGCCTTCAACGCCGACTTCGACGGCGACCAGATGGCCGTGCACCTGCCCCTGAGCTGGGAGGCGCAGGCCGAGGCCCGCGTGCTCATGCTCAGCACCAACAACATCCTGTCGCCGGCGCACGGCAAGCCCATCGCCGTGCCCAGCCAGGACATGGTCATCGGCATCTACTACCTCACCTACCACGAGCGCGACGACCTCAGTGCTGCGACTCCCGACGAGTTCCCCGAGCCGCTGCTGCGCTACGCCAGCTACGACGAGGCGCAGCGCGCCTGGGAGCAGCGCATCCTCGACCAGCGCGAAGTGCCCGTGAGGCGCGAGGACGGCATCGCCGAGTACACCCGGCGGCCGATCCAGCTTCGCCTGCCGTCGGGCGAGCGCGTGGTCACGACCGTGGGGAGGGCGCTCTTCAACCTGCGCGTCGAAGAGGGCCTGCGCGAGGTCCTCGGCGCCGACTACGAGGGCGACTACACCTACATCAACTACACGATGACCAAGAAGGGTCTCGCCGCCTTCATCAACGTCCTCGTGGCGCGCTACGGCGCCAACAAGGTGGCGCGCGTGCTCGACGTCTTCAAGGACGTCGGCTTCCACTTCGCCACGCGTGCCGCCGTCACCGTGTCGAAGAACGACATCGTGATCCCCGAGAAGGAGAAGGCCGCCATCCTGGCCGAGCACGAGGCCATGGTCGACCAGATCCAGGGGCAGTACAACGACGGCTTCCTCAGCGAGGAGGAGCGCCGCGGCAAGATCCAGGAGGTCTGGCGCGAGGCCGACGTGCAGATCACGGCGGCGACCAAGGCCAACTTCAACGCCCTGAACCCCATCTACATGATGGCCACCTCCGGCGCCCGCGGCGACATCAAGCAGATCCGCCAGCTCGCCGGCTGGCGCGGCCAGATGAGCAACCCGAAGGGCGAGATCGTCGAGCAACCCGTGAAGTCGAGCTTCATCGAGGGGCTCTCGGTGCTCGAGTTCTTCATCTCCACCCACGGCGCCCGCAAGGGTCTCGCCGACACCGCCCTGCGCACCGCCGACTCCGGCTACCTCACCCGTCGCCTGGTCGACGTGTGCCAGGACGTGACCGTGACCCACGTGGACTGCGGCACCAAGGAGTGGGTGCCCATGTCGCCCTGGTCGCGACGCCGCGAGGAGAACCCGGACCTCGAGGGCACCACGCTGGCGGAGGACGTCAAGCGGCCGCGCAGCGACCGTGTGGTCCTCAAGAAGGGCACCGAGATCGGCTCGGCGCAGATCGGGCTGCTCCGCGAGGTCTACTCGGCGCTGCCCAACGCCAAGGTCAAGGTCAAGCGCGGCCGCAAGGCGGCCGAGCTCATGGCGGTGTGGACGCACGAGCCCAACGAGAACCTGCTCGGGCGTCACCTCGGCGCCGCGGTCGTCGAGGAAGAGACCGGGGAGGTCGTGTACGAGCGCGACGCGCACATCGGCGTCGAGGCGCGCGAGCGCATCCTCGACGTGCTCGCGCGCAGCTCCGAGACCGACCCGATGGTCCCGGTGCGCAGCGTCCTCAAGTGCGAGGCCGACATCGGTGTGTGCCAGAAGTGCTACGGGTACGCGCTGTCCAACAACGTGCCGGCCGAGATCGGCGACGCGGTGGGGCACATCGCCGCGCAGTCGATCGGCGAGCCCGGGACGCAGCTCACCGGATCGAGCGAAGCGACCGGTTCATCCGCCAGCATAAGTTTGGGTTCCTGTGCGAGCGCCCTGGCTATCGCGACCCTCTGCTGCTGGCCGCCGGACAAATCACTTGCCCTGTTGTGCACCTTTTCGAGGATGTCCACCCTTTGCAAAGCCCTGTAGGCTATCTGCTTGTCTTTCTCCGGAAACAATCCCAGTATTGTCTTCCATGTCGGGTTGTAGGCCACCCTCCCCGACAGGACATTGGAAAGCACGGACATTCTTTTCACTATATTGAACCCTTGAAAAATCATACCGATTTGCCGGCGAATATTGATCAGTTCCTTGCCCTTGGCCTTCGTGACTGATTCATTTTCAAAAAACACCTCGCCGCCGGTCGATTCAATAAGTTTGTTTATCAGTCTGAGCAAAGTTGATTTCCCTGCGCCCGACAAACCGATTATGGCTACGAATTCGCCCTCGTATATCTCAAGATTGATGTTTCTGAGCGCCTTGACGCCATTGGGGTATGTCTTGCTGACATCTACAAATTTAACCACTTATCTCTCCTGTTTCATAATTAAAATAAATATGGCTGCTTCATAATAACTATAAAACAGCCATATTATAAATCAATTCATCAAATGCCCGCTTTATTCAAAGCTGCCCCATTCCTTTTGCCTTGCAAGATATGTCCTGACTTCATTGTAGTCTGAATCCTTTGCTTCGGCATAGCCTTCATGCGAGTATATTGCCCTGATTATTGCGAGGCCTTCCTCGGATTCGGCAATCGCCATGAATGCTTTCTTTACATCTTCCTTAAGCTTGTTGTCAAGATTCGGTATGACGGAAATGGTGTCATTTGGTATCTCGGATGTGTCGGATATGAATCTTACGGTATCCTTGATCGCCGCGTAGTTATCCTCGTTCTCAAACAAGGTTCTCGCATCCTTGAATGTGAACGCCGCATCCGCCTCGCCGTTGAAGACCGCCAGGATTGCATTGTCATGTCCGCCTGCGTTTATCCACTGTACGTCTGTCTCCGGATTAAGTCCATTGTCGGCAAGCAGGTTTGCGGGCCATACGAAACCGGAGGTCGAAGTGAAGGATGCTATAGCTATTTTCTTTCCTTTCAAGTCGGCTACGGATGTAATCCCGCTGTCCTTATGCGCAACAAGCTGTGATTTGTATCCGCTTACAAGCGGTACATTTGTCAGCCTTTTGCCTTCGTCGTCGACATCATAACGCAATGACTTGAGTATCGCTTCCGCCGATCCCTCGTCCGCTGCCAGCACATAGGCCGTTGTGGCCAGAAGGCCGACATGAATCTGTTCGGAAGCCATTCCCTCGATCAACGCATTGTAGTCGGTCGCGACCGTTACATTGACGTCCATGCCGAGCTGCGCTTCAAGCAGATCTTCCAAAGGTTTCCTCTGTGCGTCAAGAACAGAAGCATCCCTTGAAGGTATCAACTGTACTTCGAGCACGTCCGGTTTGATCTTGCCTGTCTGGCAGCCTGCGAACAAGGTCGCCAACAAGACGATTGCAAGAACAACTGCTAATATTTTTTTCATTACTTTCCCCCCTTGAATTTTTGATGTGCGTCTCTATATAAACACAAGTTAAATTATATCAAATCTTATTCACAAGGTAAACAGAATAATCTGCCGGCTGAAACAATATTTTGTGCTTTTTTATGAAATTTCCGAAAAAAACCACTATTTATTTATTATGGGTATGCCTGTGGTGCGAATCAGGCGTATGAAGATGCGTGTGATCGGTCATTTCATGAGTATGTTCATGACTGTGCCGACAATCCGGATCCCCGTCATCATAATGCCGATGGGAGTGATGCCCGTCGTCATGCCCGTGCATATGCTCATGGGTTTCCTCGCCGTGCTTGTGAGCATGCAAATGTCTTTCGGACACCGCCGTCAATGTGCCGGCGATCATTAATACCGCCGCAGCTAAAAATGAAGCCGTTATCCCTTCTCCGAGTACTATCCAGGAAGCCAGGACCCCAATGAAAGGAGCCGCGGCGTAGTATGCGCTTGTCCTGGCCGCGCCCAGTACCCTCTGGGCCTTGATATACAGAAAAATGCTGAGGCCGTATGCAATGAATCCCAGCAATAAGGCGAGCAACAGGAAAATGATATTATTGCTGTATTCCTTTAGAAAAAATGCGATGATGAGAGCACCGGAGCCCGAACCTAATCCCTTGATCACAACCACATGCATTGGATTCTTGTTTGACAGAACACGGGTTATGTTGTTTTCGAATCCCCAGCATACGCATGCAGCCAGCACCAGCAGCGATCCGGTTGAAAATGACAGTGCTCCGAAATCGCTGATGCTCAGAATTATGCTTCCGATTGTTATAAGTACAATGGCAATCCATGTCCTTCTGCCGATTTCTTCCTTGAAAATAATCAAAGCGATCAATGATGTGGAGACAATTTCAAAATTATTCAACAAAGACGCATTTCCTGCGGTTGTCATGGAAAGACCGGTCATAAGAAGGATGGGGGCTGCAATGTCAAGCAATATCATGCCGGCGATGAATGGCATATCCCTTCTTGTCATTCCCGCTTCCCTTTTCCTTTTGTCCTTTGGCAGAACAACAGTTATCAATGTCATTCCGATTCCCGCTCCAAGATAAAGCATGGCCGCCATCAGGGCAGGCGGTATCTCCGAGAGAAGCATCTTTGAAAACGGGGCATTGATTCCATACAGCAGTGCAGCCAGCAATGCCGTCGCTATTGACCATCTTATTCTGCGTTCCCCGGACTTTGATCCATAAGCATGAAATTTCATAATTTTCAATAATTATATATGAATATTCATCAGAAATATATCGTTTTCAATCTTCATCGTCCATCCGGTACCCGAGCTCATTGAATGCGAACCCGAGCCGGTCCCTTATGTTCTTCAGTTTTCGGGAATCCGGGTTGTATTTATTCGGTTCATACGACCTTTCACTTTCGATATATGCTTCGAAATCTTTCTTCGATGCATCGAAACTGTCAATGTCAAGCGCCTTGTATATGTCTTCAAGCCCTTTCAACGGATCGGTTATGAATTCCTCATATTTTATTTCCACAAGATTCCCTTGCGGTATCAGATGCTTTTCCTCAAAAAACTTTCTGTAAAGGGCTTCATACACCTCCAGCTGGGTTGTCTCAAGCTCTTCGTCCGTCGCCATGTACTGTAGGTCGTAAAGCGGGAAGAAATTTTTATAAAGCTTCTGCGTCGAAAGGCAGACCTTGTAAGGGTTTCTGGCTATGTGGATGAACTTGGCGCCCGGGAACATCTCCAGTATTTTTTTTATCCTGCCTGTATTTATGGGCGTTTTGATCACCAGTTGCCTGCCGCCGGCCGAGTAAGTGGCTTTTTTCAGCTCGCTCCTGTAAATACGCTCCCAGCTTTTGACCTGCCTTTTGCTTATTCCCCGGAACAGGCCGAATTTGTAGTAGTACTTGTTGAAATTCCTCGGGAATGCAATGAAATGAACCATAGAGTACAAGGATCTGTTGGCAACCGCATAATCCTCTTCCTGGGGAAGATCAAGCTCAACCTTTATGTTGTCCATCGGCCTTTGCTTTGGTATGACCTTCTTTCCGAAGAAATGCATAAATGGCTTCAAAAATATATAGGTAGAAGGATGATAAGTCTGCAGAATGTTGAAATATCCGAACCGGCTGTCCCTGGTTATGAGATTGGCTAGGAAAGTCGTCCCGCTCCTCCAGTGTCCGATGATGAAGATGGGATCCTTTTCAATCCTGGTCTCGATTATTTTTTTTCGAAAGAATATTCTCTGCAGAAATATGAAAGGTATGTTCAGCAGATTTGAAAAGATCAATAACATCAACTTTGGAACCTGCCTAATATTTATGACGAACTTGTTGTCGATAAGCAGCCTTGCCAGGACAAAAAGATTGCCTCCATGCAGGTAATGCAATTGCGTTTTCCTGAAATATCCCATTTTATTAACTTTTTCGCTCATATCCGAACCGCCTTGTTGTCTGTGGCAGGATTTTATCACAATACCACATGCTTTTGTTTTTCAAAAGCCGGAATAACCCGATTATGCGAATTGAATTCAGCTGCATCACCCTTCAAGGTGAACCGCGCGCAGGCATACCGCATGTAAAGCCATTTATTTCGTACTCATTTACCGGATGAATTTCGAAATAATCCGGATTCACATGCATTATGTTATTTCGAAATCGATCCCAGTATCCCGCGTATCAAGGATCTGCCGACCTGTGTCCCGATTGACGAGGCGGCCGATTTGACCATTCTGTCGAGGGCGGAATCCGACCTTCTTTTGCTTCCCGTGCTGCCGGACAGCATGGTTTCAAGCAAGCCTTTTTCTCTTTTCGTTCCTGCCGGGGTCTTTCCAGCGGTTGATTCTTCCTTTTTGGCAGTGCTGAGCCTGTCGGCCTTTTCCTTAAGCATCTCATACGCCGAATGCCTGTCGAAACTGCGGGCGTATTTCCCACCGATGTATGAAACCCCGATGTATCTTTTCAATGCCTCCTGGTCGGCTGCCGGGCCAATCTTGCTTTTGGGCGGCATTATATAAGCCCTTTCGACTACCCCGGGTATGCCCTTTTCATCAAGGAATGATATGAGCGCCTCGCCGACCCCAAGCTGAGTTATGGCTTCCATCGTATCGAATGCAGGATTCTGTCTGAATGTATCAGCTGCAGCTTTTACAGCCCGCTGGTCCAGCGGAGTATACGCCCTGAGGGCATGCTGTATTCGGTTGCCAAGCTGTCCGAGTACGGATTCTGGTATGTCCAATGGGTTCTGTGTGATGAAATACACGCCCACGCCCTTGGATCTTATCAGTTTGACAACCTGTTCGAATTTTTCAAGCAGGAATTTAGGCATGCCCTTGAATATAAGGTGTGCCTCGTCGAAGAAGAATACAAGCCTTGGTTTATCCGGGTCGCCTACCTCTTCCAGTTCCTCGAAAAGCTCTGATAAAAGCCAAAGCAGGAATGTCGAGTACAGACTTGGACTTGTATAAAGCCGCGATGATTCCAATATATTGATCATTCCCCTGCCCATGTTGTCGACAACCATTAGGTCCCTGATGTCGAAGGCGGGTTCGCCAAAGAAGTGCTCGATTCCTTCGGTCTCCAATATTACGAGTTTTCTTTTTATGGCCCCAACCGAGGCAATGCTGATAGTCCTGTATTCATCGGTAAAACTTTTGCTGTTGAGCACTATATGGTCTATTATACTGAGCAAATCCTTGAAATCCAGCAGCAGCAAGCCGTTTTCATCGGCGAATTTGAATACAGTGAACATGACCGCAGTCTGCACATCATTCAGGTCCAGCAGGCGGGAAAGCATGAGTGGTCCCATCTCGGAAACAGTGGTTCTGATGGGATGTCCGTCCTCCCCGAATATATCCCAGAAAGTCGTTGGGAAAGTTTTGAATTCCGCTTTTTCAATTCCGATCAAATCAAGTCGCTCCCTGAACTTCCGGCTTTCGCTTCCCGGTTCTATTACCCCTGTCAGGTCGCCCTTGATGTCCTGTAGGAAGACAGGCACCCCAATGTCGCTGAAATTCTCGGCCAGAACCTGGAGTGTTACGGTTTTTCCTGTTCCGGTTGCTCCCGTTACAAGCCCGTGCCTGTTGGCCATTTTCGGCTCCAGCCGTATCATTTTCCCCTTGTTTATGCCAATATTCATAATATTCCGGACGGCCTCCCTTGATTGGAATCATATAAAATTATATCACATTTTATATGCGATAACCCCTCTGCTGCCGATGCGCTGAAAACGAATGCCGGAATTCAGCCCTCATGTCGGCAGAACTTATGGAATGTGCAAATAGGACACTCGTGAAAGCATGAGCTGCGTCAATGAAACCGTGTCGCCTTAGGCCTAGAAGGCGCCGAATCTTATCACAAAGTACGAGCTGTTTGAAAAACTCTCTATGACAGCCCTGCATCCCTTGTCGTCGCTTATTATAACCGTCGGCGCGAACACGAGTGTGCCGTCGGGTACAAGCACGGCTGCGGTGGCAGACACATATCCATCCCCGGATTTGGGCAGCTGAATGATCTTGGTTGTCTTCTCCAGAAATCTGCCGACGACAATTGTCTTTTCCATATATCTGAATGAAACCTCGAAATCAAGCGGTTCGGCTACAATGCCATACCCTTCCCTGTCCGCGGTCATTTCCGCCATTGCAATCCTTGACCAATGGGTGTTCCTGATTCCTATCCTGACCATGATGTCCGTGGATTTCCCGTCCATCCTTGCGGATATACCTTCCGTATCAATGGCACTTGCAGGTATATGGTATGACGCTTTTTCGGTCAACAGCTTGATTATGATTGTTCTTTCCTTAAGCTCTTCCAGCATACGCAGGCTGAGCTCGGCGAATACACCGTCCAGAAAAGAGTAGCCGTTGTATTCCCGGACATCCATTATAAAATCGTCGTTGTGGCTGAAATACACAGAGTCGCCATAAATTCCGCTGTCATCAATTCGGACGACAAAGTCCTTGCCCTTCAGCCCCTTTACTATTGAAATGTTCGCTATTTCCCTGTTTATGCCTCCGGTGCTCACCAACACAAGCTGCCTTACTATCGAGAAGCCAATTATGGTAACGTTTCCGGCCGTGTCGTGCATCCTGAGGATATAGTCGCCGGGCTCTTTTATCGTACCTCCGCTTATAAACGGCTTGTCATTCAAAAATGCAGTACCCTCATTGAATGACGGGGACACCTGCGAAACATAGACCCCTCCGCCCTCTGCCCCTTTTACAATGGGAGGAGTGCTGTCGGCGAAAAATGCCAGGTATTCCGAACCTGTATATGGATTTCCCGCGGCATCGTTGCCCGATACAGTTGCTTCCACAGGTCCGTCCAGATCCGGAACACTCCATCTGTAAACCCATTCAACCCCTCCTCCTGTGTCGGTCATAACAAAAGTATTTGTTCCTTCAACAGTGGTTATGCTGACTTCGGGGACTTCTGCCATGGGCTCGCTGAAAACCGCGGTAATCGCAACCCTGTCGTTGTGCTTTATTATATTATCCGGCTCATTGTCATGCAGCGATGCAGTCGGAACAATGGAATCAACATCCACTGTGGCAGAGGCAGTGCTTGTTGCAGTATTTCCCGCATCATCCCCGGCTGCAACCGCAATGCTCATATCCTGTCCGTTTATGGTCTCCGTCGTTATAGCCATAGTTGCAGTCCAGATTCCCGCGCTTTCCACCGCAGGCGTCCCCGGGTTTCCGCCAAGGGCGCAAAAATCGAATTCAACCCATTCGATGTCTCCGTTTCCGGCAGCGGGCGATGAGTTGTCCCATGATGCGCTAAGCGTGTCGCCGAGTATGAAAATCCCACCATTGCCGCTTGCACCGCTTATGTTCACCGAAGCAGCGTCAACAGCCGGCGGCTGGTTGTCGACCGCAGCATTCGTCGTGTCCGCGGTTGTCGTCGTATTACCTGCGTTGTCTGTCGCCGTTACCGATATATTCAGGTTCGTTCCGTCCATTGACCCGCTTGCTATTGTACATGTTGCCGTCCATATGCCCGATGAATTTGTCATCGCGGTTGCAATGTCTCCCCCTAATGCGGAGAAGTCCACCGTCGCAGAGCTAATATCTGTATTATTGTCACCTGAAGCGGAATTATCCCATCCGGCTGTTACAGTATCCCCTGCTATGAATGTTCCGCCTGTTCCCATGGCTCCGCTTATGCTTATGTTCCCGTCCGTTAAAACAGGATACGTCCTGTCCACCGTAAGGGTTCCCGTGTAAACAGCGGTTGATATGTCAATGCCGTCCCAGGCAGTTACCGTTATCGATGAATATGATCCATCTGCGATATTCAGGGAGTCAATGTCCCATTCCAGTGTAAAAGACCCGTTCCCGCCTGCAACTACATGCATGTCCGACCATCCGTCTATCGAAGCCGATACGGTTACATTATTCAAATCAACGTCGGTTGAGGTTCCGGAAATATTTATGACATCGTCATCACCGTACAAAATCGATAAACCCTGGGTTGTCAGGGATATTACCGGCGCGTGATTAAGAATGGCTTCTATGTTGAGATAGCATGTGTTGGTGCCTGTACCGGAATAATTCCTGACTCCTATATAATATGTCGTCCCCGAGACAAGATTGTACACGATCCTGAAGTTCAGGCCTGACCCGCCATCATCATTAGCAGCAATCTGTAATCCCTCCGAGTTATACAAATAACCGTATGAATCCGAGGATATACTCGAACTGTATATTGCATATTTATCGGTGCTTGGAGCCACAAAACTGAAATATGTCACTGTTCCGTTGTAATAGATGTGGGTGGCGCCCTCATATACGGTCGGAGCGGTGCCAGGTGTCGAACCACCTGCAAGCTGGGCCATCGCCGTCGTTTGGAAAGCAAGGCAAATCATCAAGGCGGCTGCAATTGCGAATAATTTTCTTTTCATGTAAAACCCCCGGTGTTTTTCTTGTATTCGATATTCGTGTATGCAAACTTATCCTGAAGTATATCAATTTATACCGGCAGTGTAAATGCTTTTGAATAAAACAATCATGGCTTGCTGAATAACTTGAAAATGCATTGCTTGTAGTCTTGCTTTGCTTGATTCAGCCGCCAAAAATAAGGGACATGTGCTGAAAACCCCTGTGTATTGAATGTTTTCAGTCCATCCGGCTGCCGCCGTTGCTGAATATCTAAAATCCTGTGTAATTCAGCAGTCCCTAATTATAAAAATAACCAGTTTCAATTTTTCATCAGATTTCTACGTTTATGAACTGCTTTATGAGAACCCCGATCAGGAATGAAATACCTGCAACCCCCAGCGATATTCCCGCCATTTCAAGGAATCTCTTCCTGAAATCATGATCCTTCGCTACGGAAATGTAATAGTTGAAAAAGAATATGATGAGCACGGCCATGAATAATGTCACTGCCAGGCTTATGAATGGATTTGTGATCAATAGAAAAGGCATGATCAGAAAAATTACAGTAAGGACATATGCAATACCCGTATATATCGATGCCTTGAGGGCATTGGTTCCACCCTCCTGCTTTGTCGAAAGGTATTCGCTCGCAGCCATCGAAAGCGATGCGCTGATGCCTGTTATCAGTCCGGTGAGTGCGATGAGCCTGGTGTTCTGGAAAGCGAATGTAAATCCTGCAAGAGCCCCGGTCAGCTCCACCAGCGCGTCATTCAGCCCAAGCACCACCGATCCCAT
>JAWOIG010000106.1:0-11355 GCA_046484775.1 Clostridia bacterium
TCAGAATATTGTTCACGACCACACCCCCTTTTCTATGCTAGTATTATAGCCCCATACGCCTTTTGCTTCAATACATGCCGCTTTAGAGTTTAAGTAAGCAGTGTGTGTACAGCTTTTGCTTTAGCGTATAAGCCGGTTTAGGCGATATGCACCGAATTCAATTGTAACCGGAATTATTTATGCTGAATCTATCCGAATGGATCGATAGCCGAACTATATTGTTTCTGAGGGCCTTGCTTATGTGACATTCCATACATCTTACTATTCAACGGTTGCGGATTTTTGCGTTGTTTATTGACAATGATTTTCATTAGCATTATACTGGGGATGGAGGTACGCATCATGAGACACAGACGCCACCAGTGCGGCCGGTACAGGGTTGCCGGCATGCCGCTCAGCAAGGACGTGTGCAAAAGCATGTCCTGTTACGGAATCAGGCCCGGGGCCGACATACAGGTTCACAATGTCAATAAGTCCGGTGTTATTCTTTATGTTGACGGCGTTCGCGTCGCTATATCGCACGATGTCGCAAAGGATCTTGAATTATGCAAAAAGACCTGAGCACCTCCCGTGTAATCGCCCTTCTCGGGGCACCGAACTCAGGAAAGACCACCTTGTTCAACTCGCTTACGGGCCGCCATGCGCAGACAGGCAACTGGCCCGGTGTTACTGTTGACATTAAATCAGCCCCCCTACGGCAGAAACCGGGGTATCTGATATATGACCTGCCGGGTGTATATTCCTTGCACCAGTCCTCCTCCCCCGAGGAAAAGACGGCTCAGAAATATCTGAATTCGGGAAAACTCTCAGGTGTAATCTGCATGGTTTCGGCGGATCAGCCGCGGGTTGGCCTGTCGCTCGCCCTGCATGTCAAGCAGCATGGCATACCCGTCGCAATAGCATTGATCAGATCCGATTACCTATCAAGACACAGGGGAAGCCTCGATATCGCCGGATTATCTGAACTTTCGGGAATCCCCGTGGTCATGCTTCCAAAACCAGCCAAGGTCAATACGGCTGAATTCCTGGCCGAGTCCGGACTCCTTGAGGTTTCGACTTCGGCGCTTCCGGGAAGCATCGGCGATTGTCCGCTGAACATAGATGAAGTCAACAAACTTCTTCAAAAAGTGTTCATCCCCCCCGAAACCGACAAGGCAACCATATTGCTTGATTCCATACTCCTGAAAAGATTGCCTTCCATGGTCTTCTTTGTTCTTTTACTTCTTTTTGTCATGTTCCTTGCATTCGGGCCTCCCGGCGCATTGCTTACCGGACTTGCGGAGAAAGGCATTTTCCGGGCGGGCGAATGGATTGCCCGCTCCCTCGCCGATGGCGGTGCATCCGGCTGGATAATTTCTTTGATACAGGACGGCATCATAGCGGGAGTCGGAGGCGTTTTGGTTTTCGTACCGCAGTTCTTTGTGCTGTTCCTGATGATGGGCATACTTGAAGCAAGCGGATATATGGCTCGCGCCGCCTTCATACTCGATTCCTTTATGAAGAAGATAGGCTTAAGCGGCAAATCCGTGATTCCGTTCGTGCTCGGTTTCGGCTGCACGGTCCCCGCCCTTGTGTCGACGCGGGCTCTCCCCAAAAGGGACAGGTTCATAGTCATGGCCACCGTTCCCTTTGCATCATGCGGGGCAAGGCTACCGGTTTACGCGGCATTTGCAGCGGTCTTTTTCCCGCAGGGCAAATGGATACTGATTCCCGCCTTATACTTCGGCGGAATACTTGTCGCCGTAACCATATCATCGATATATGCCAGAGCGTCAAAACGCACGACATATCCTTTCATCATGGAACTCCCGTCATACAGGTTCCCCGCCGCGGGCGAACTGCTTGGATATGCGGGAAGGCAGGCCCTGACATTCATCAAAAAGGCAGGCACAGTGATATTCCTGGCTTCAATTGTAATCTGGGCTCTTATGACCTACGGTCCGGGCGGAGCCGCCGCAGTGCCCGGGGATAGTTTTCTGGCCGCGGCCGGAGGATTCCTTGCCCCGTTGCTCAACCCTCTCGGCTTTGGCGAGTGGAGGGCCGCGACAGCCCTTATTTCCGGACTTGTCGCGAAGGAAGCAGTCATCGGAACACTGTCGATACTTGGAGGCGGTTCAGGTGTTTCGGCGGCGCTGGGAAGCATTTTCAACGCCCGTTCCGCTCTGTCGTTCCTTGTGTTCGTTTTGCTTTATATTCCGTGCGTGGCTGCGCTTGCAACGCTTTGGGTGGAACTTGAGAAAAAAGCAAGGATCATTGTGATTGTAGCCGGCCAGCTTGCCATAAGCTATTCCCTGTCGGCTTTGGTTTACCTTGCATCGGGTATATTTATTAAATGAGGATACTATTATGGATATAATTTTAATCGGTTTATTGATACTGGCCGCCGCGGGGGCGATATTCTACATGGCCCGAACCCGGAAGTCCGGGGGCTGCGCATCCTGCCCATACAACGACGGCTGCGGCATCCACGGCTCCTGCGCATCCGAAAAACGGAAAGAAACGGAGGATTGACGGAATTATGAAAGATCTTCTCAAGGATACCGGGATGCGCTGGACGCGCCAGCGGCAACTTATATATGACGAGATACTAAGGCGAAAGGGCCACTTTTCGGCAGAGGTAGTATGGAAGAAACTTAAGGCGAGACATCCGGGCATGGGTCTTTCCACGATTTACAGAACCCTTCAGCTGCTCGAAGATAAAAAAATCATTAAAAGGATACCCATCGGAGGAGAGACGACAATATATGAATGCGAGGACGGCACACCGCACGGACACCACCACATATATTGCACGGAATGCGGCAAGACCATAGAAATGCACGTCGACATGCTGGATTCCATTGAAGAAATCGTCATGGAAAAGTATGGGTTTGAAATTTCGGACCACACCGTCATGTTCAACGGCCTCTGCCCTGAATGCAGGGCCCGGCTGAAATCAGAACCTGGGGATGATGAACCTGAAGACAATCCACTCCCACAATCTTAGCTCGCTGTTGAATTCCTTCCTGAATTCCCTGTAGAACAGTTCCATTTTACGCAGTTCATCCAACGGCACCGGGGCATCGTCATAGAGTATCCTGTAATAAATGCAGGTTATGTCCTTCATCGAGAAATGAGCCATGAAGTAAGCCTCGTCGATACGGGCCGCCAGCTCCAGCAGCGTCATTCCCTTCCTGATCCTGAAGCCTCTTATTGATACTATTCCCAGTAACATCCCATATCCCGCCTTGAATCTTTTCGCCCCCCTTATGTTCCTGAAATATAAATTGCGCCCGACGGCTATAATGGTATTCAATAGTAAAAGCAACGCAAACGCCAGTGCGGTTATGATTGCGGTACGCTGTCCCTTACTCAAATTTTTGTTGCCTCCAAACGGGACATACGGTCCGCCGCCGTCATATTGACCGGGTTCATCCAGGTTTTCATCCATATCGATGTCATCGAATATCCCTCCGTTCTCAGGAGGATCAACCGTCTTGTCTTCCTCGAGTATTTCTGTATATGGAGGTGTTGGCTCAAAACCCACCCATCCGATTCCCTCGAAATAAACCTCAACCCACGCATGCGCATTGGAATTCAAAACCTTGTAATCATCCCCCGATTCCGGGACCGATGGTATCAGGAATCCCTCGACATACCTCGCCGGAATGCCTATGCTCCTTACCATTGCAACCATGGCCGTTGCATAATAGGTGCAATATCCCTTGGGCGAATCAAAAATGAACCAATCCACGAAATCCCTGCCTTTAGGTACATCGGGGACATTCAGGCTGTATTCAAAGCCTTCGTTGAAGTATTCTTCAAGCGCCTTGACTTTATCGTAATCGTTTTCATATCCTTCGGTTATTCCCCTGGCCAGCTCAACGACTCGTTCAGGCAGGGTTTCCGAAACCGGCGTATATCTCCAGTAATTATCCCCTGCCGTTATATATAGTTCCTTGAGGTCCCACAATGCATCCTCCATGGAGTTGGCTATGCCGATATGTTCATACGCAGCCGAGTTATTGGACAGGTAGTAAAGCGCCGAATAAGTTTCTTCGTAGAGTCCTTTCCTGCTGCTCCTTATGTATTCAAGAAAATCCCCGTTGTTTCTGTCAAGCATAAGATAATCATAGCCAAGCGTTGTATTGAGCTTGATTTTTATTCCCGATTCCAACGTATCGTCCATCTCCGCAAAAACGGACGGTATTTTACCATAATCCCGGAGCATGGAATAAAGCGGAGAGAACATTGTCTTGGTCTCCAGCCCCACATACGATATTTCCATGCTTCCGCTTCGATACCAGCCGGGCAGCAGCTGGGTGCCGGGCACCTGATTGAAATCCGGCCCGGGCAGCATGGTCAGTCCTTCGTACTTTTTAAATTCCTCCGCAATCCAAAGGTTTATGTCCATGAATCTCCAGCCATAGACGGGTTCAAGAAGCATGCGCCTCTCTGCATCGTACGCCTGGTATGAAAAAATGTCCTCTGCGTAGTTGACTGTCTGCGATGCCCCGCCCCATGACTCGCCGTCGAAGTATGGCCACGACTCCCCTCTTATATATGCCGCCCTGTCGCTTTTGACATCAAGTACATAAGCATAGTCGAGGACCAGGCTCCCTCCCGGCTTGCCCGGTTCGGATGAGAACCCGGTGGTTGCCAGTGAAAAATAGTCGTATGAGCTGAAATCAATCGCCTTGTCCGCATTGAAGTCCCTGTATTTTATCTTTTCGTCAAGCCATTCCCACAGTATCGGGTCGATGCTCTTTGGAATCATCATCGCTATCAGGATGACGACCAGCATCACAGGCACAGCCGACACTATGAATCGTCCCGGTCTCATGAGGTTGACGGATTCGCTTCTTTTTCTTATTTCGCCGAGTTTTCGATTATAAACCTGCAGGAAATACAGTATCACCAGCATCATGAACGACAGATAGAACGCAAATTTGTTGACTTCCCGGGCCACCATCCACTGGGCTACGAAGAGCGATACGGTCATTATGAAAACCGGGGCATAGACAAGCCTTCTTACAACGAGGAAATACAAGGCGAGCGTTATCAGTACGCTGATTGCCACCGTCGTCGCATATAACTGGTCATGCGTAATGTCCATGCCTATCTGCCAGTCGAAAATAAACCCTTCGACCCATTGCAAATAAGAAGCGATTTCCTTTGAAATGGTCTCATTGAATCCTCCGACGAGCCATATGAAGGTGATTATGGCCGCTGCTATAACTATTATGGAAGCAGACGCCAGCATTGATCTGCGGTTTCCGAATACAATCATGCAAACCGGCATGGCAATGGCCACCATCATAAAAATACGCATATACGAGTATATCATCCATGGGTCAAGGTCCGTATATTGGACCACCGCACTGCTCAGGGCAAGCGCCAGGAGAGCCCCTACAATCGCAATGGCTTTTCTGTCCCCGGATTGAATTCTGTCAGCCTGCATTTTCATCGGCTTGTTTCCCGTCCTCATATACATCCCCGGCTTCATTTCCTTCCTCAAGCATGTCGATTATGATGCCCTGCCTGGCAAGCAGCCGCCTGTAGTTGTACACCTCTTCATCCCGCGCATCCATTGCGCAGAACCTTACGAAAATCCGTTTGTCCTGATGCTGTATCCTGGTTAGTGTTTCATACAGTCCTTTTGTAAGCCGTGTGCTGAATATGAAAAAAGTATTGTTGGAATTCTCTTCACCGAGTATTGAGTACAGGACCTTTTCAATCCCCGTATCCGAGTCAAACTCGATTTCGGCGAGCAGGTTGTAGAGCCGGTCGAAATCCTGCATGCTTGCGCCATGCCAGACACTCAGTTCCTGCTTATAATAAACCAGGTCGACGGGGATGCTTCTGGCAAGAAAGTAGTGGGCGGTGGATACTATTTCCTCAACAAGCCTGTCCTCGTGCACTATCCGTTGCGAAGGATGAAAATTGCTTTTTCTGAGGTCCACCGCCATGACCACCCGGCTGTCAAGCGTGCTTTCCTTGTCCGTCACGATAAGCCTCTGCATCCTTGCTGACAGCTTCCAGTGTATTAGCCTGCTGCTGTCGCCATAGGCGTAGTCCCTAAGGTTCATCAGGGACTCCTCTCCCTTGCTCTTGTTGAACAGGGCTACCCTGAAATCCGACGGGGTCATGCCCTCCCTGATTGATCCGTCCATGATCCTTATCCTTGGATATACGACTACCGATATGAAATCGGATTTCCTCAGCGTCAGTTCGAACAGATTCAAAAAATCCCTGAATTCAATCCTGAGGATGCCGATGTCATACCTTCCCCTGTAGCCGCACTTTATCCTGTACTCCATTTTTTTGTTCCTTCCGGACACAATCGATTCGTTCTTTATGTCCGGTTTTCCGGAAACGACAGTTCCGGGCGTCTGTATGAATATCCGTAGATATATGAACGGAATCTGCAGGTCGTTGGAGAACATGCATTTGTAAACAAGCGTCTCGCCCTTGATATAAGTCCTGTCGGGGCACGATTCAAAATATTTAAGCGAATAGTAGGTTACCGCAAGGTATGTGAATGAAACAACGGGAAGGGCTATTGCGATTATGAACAGGGCCCATGGCACGGTTCCGCCGTAAAAGTATACGAAGTAAAGCGATGAAAGGAACAGTATTGAGTATATTATCCTTGATCTAGCCATTTTTCATCTGATCTGTATGCCGGTGTTTTCGAGTATCTCCCCGATTACATCGCCGGGTTGAACACCCTTGAGCCTGACTTCCTGGCTTAGCACAAGCCTGTGGGCCATGACCGCGACTGCGAGGCTCTTGACATCATCCGGCGAAACAAATGTCCTTCCCTCCATGAATGCCCTGGCCTGCGACGCCTTCATTAGAAACAAGGCCGCCCTGGGACTGCACCCCAGCTTTATCTGCGCATGCGTCCTGGTAGCCGAGACAATCCTTATTATATAATCGTTTATCTTCCCATTGACGGTTACATCCCTGACCTTCTTCCTTATATCGATTATCATATCGGCGTCCGCCACCTGAACGAGTTCCGACATCGGATCTCCCTGCCTGTAAATCTCAAGGATCTTCTTTTCCATCTCGAACCTTGGGTATCCGATTGAAATCTTCATAAGGAATCTGTCGAGCTGGGCTTCGGGCAGCGGATAGGTACCGAGATACTCGACAGGATTCTGAGTGGCCAGGACCATGAATGGGTTCGGTATGGGATATGTTACACCGTCGACCGTGACCTGCCGTTCCTCCATGACCTCAAGCATGCTGGCCTGTGTCTTCGGGGACGTCCTGTTGATCTCATCCGCGAGAATTATGTTGCTCATGATATTGCCGGGCCTGTATTCGAACTCCCCCGTCTTCATGTTGTACATCGAGAATCCCGTGATGTCGGACGGAAGTATGTCGGGGGTGAATTGTATCCTTTTGAATTTAAGCCCCAGGGATTTGGCCAGCGCCGAGACCATGCTCGTCTTGCCTATGCCGGGGACATCCTCGATCAGGATGTGCCCGTCGGCTATCAGCGCCGTTACCACCAGCTCTATGACTTCCCTCTTGCCTATGATTACCTTTTCAATGTTGTCGATTATCTTTGTAGGAAGCGAACCCAGATCATTCATAAGAAAGGCTCCTTGCATTATTTTTAATCAGTCAATGCCGGATTTGACGGGGTTTTTCCGACATATTCACAATTACTATACCATCAGAGTCATGGTACTTCGAGCCAAGGCGTGAAAATTCATAAAAAATTCATATTTTCATGGAATATCGAATTTTTTCGACATCATCGGTTTTGAGTCCCAACCCACTGTGTATAATAGCACTAAGCCATCAAATATAAGCAATGAAATTCGCGGGAGTGAATTTTTCAAGGGGGACTTCATGAACGGAACAGGTACTGCGAAAATTAACATAAGCAAAATGAAGGCGGGAGAACGAGGCGTTTTCACCATAGTCTACGAGACGGGATCTTATGGAATCGACGACAGCGGCGAGATAATCATTGCAAGACGCGATGTGTGCGATTCCGATATACCGCAGTTCGACAGTCCCGTAAAACCGGGTTTCGTATCCGTAACGACGGATGCGGAGGCAACGCTGTCGGTCTCATATCTTCCCACCAGGCATGTCAGGCCATGGAAGGCCTGCATATCCATCAGGGTAAGCGACGGCTCGCTTTATCCGGGCGATAGAGTCTATGTGAAGTTCGGGGATGAGAACGGCCCGGGCTATCGCATCCAGACCTTCCCCGAGGAACGTCATATATTCAAAGTGCTGGCCGATTGCATGGGCAGCGGTGATTTTTACGAAGTCGGGAAAAGTCCCGAAATTAGAATAACCGGCGGCGAAATTGCATCCATAGAAGCATGCGGACCGTCCTATGCCAGGCCTTTTGAACCCTTTGGCCTTCTGGTCAGGGCGCTGGACATGCACGGAAACATAGCAGACGGATATTACGGGGATGCGGAGATTGTGCTTTCAGGCAGGACGCACAGAGTGAATTTGATAAAAGGCACAGCCCTTGCAAAGGATGTATCAATAAGCGCCGAGGGAGTTTTTACTCCCATTGTGAAAACAATCGACGGAGGCTTTTCGGGATCGGGCAATCCTGTGGTCTGCACCATTGATCCGCCTTCGCTTTTCTGGGGCGACATGCACGGACAGACAGGCGAAACCGTGGGAACCGGGACACCGGAACTCTATTTCTCATTTGCCCGCGACAAGGCCTTCCTGGATTTCTCGGGATGGCAGGGCAACGATTTCCAGGTGACTGATGAAACCTGGGCCGGGATATGCAAGATAACCCGGGAATACAACGAGCCGGGCAAATTCGTATGTTTTCCGGGCTATGAGTGGTCGGGAACGACTCCGACCGGAGGCGACCACAATATATATTTTTTGAATGATGACGAGGAAATTCATCGCAGCAGCCGTTGGCAGACAGGCATGGTTGATGTAAACGGAAGCGACAGGAATCCAATCAGCAGGCTATGGGATGAATTCGATGGACGCGAAGATGCAATGGCAATCCCCCATGTCGGCGGAAGACATGCGAACCTTGCTTTTTACAATCCCGCCCTTTCGCCTGTTCTTGAAATACACTCGCACCATGGTTCCTTCGAGTGGTTTTTCAGGGAAGCCCTGGCAAGGGGTCAAAAACCCGGCATCATAGCTGCAAGCGACGACCATTCATGCCGTCCCGGGCTTTCATTTCCCACCGATGTTTCTTCCAGGGGCGGGTTCGTTTCATTTGATGTAAAAGGCGGATATACGGCTGTTTTCGCACCTGAGCTCACAAGGCAATCGATATGGAGCGCAATCAAGGCAAGACATTGCTATGGTACAAGCGGAGAAAGAATCATAGCCTCGGTCCACTGCGGCGAATATATGATGGGAGACGAATTTACAACCGGCGCTCCACCTGTAATTGAGGTTTCAATCATTGGCACGGCGCCGATCAGGGAACTTTTTGTAATGCGCAACCTCACCGAGGCATTCAGTCTCAACGACCACAGACCCCGCAATATGGAAAGGATATTCATCGAGTGGAGCGGCGTAAGGGTTCGGAGCAGGTCAAAGAAAGCCCTGTGGGATGGAACCGTATCGGTGGTTCACGGGTCAATAACGGGCGTTGCCGAATATCAAAACGGCCGGCGCGGTAAAAGAGCAGGGCTGGTTTCGGGAAGCCTGGTCAAATTCAGCTCTGCAACCTCCGGCGATACCGACGGATTCGAATTGGATATGATAAAGACAAGCGAAACTCTGATTAAATTCAAAAGCAACCATGTTGAATTCGGCTTCATGGTCCCTGAACTCGCGGACGGCGATATCATCAGGGATGCCGGCGGAGTGAATCTTGCGGTCCGGGCCGGACATCCCCCGCAAAACCCGCAAAAATCCGTGGACCTTCGTTTCATAGATACTACGATAGAGCACGGGCTCAACGCCTATTGGGTCAAGGCAGTGCAGGAGGACGGGCACGCTGTTTGGACCAGTCCAATGTACATTCATTATGAAAAATGAGATGTGGCTGAACCGTGGCCGGCCTAGATTTCCCAGCGAATGATGCCTGTATGATACCTGTTGTGAACGGTCGAGCCGTCGGCGTAATATGCCGTAACGATGGTTCCGTCCCCCAGCTGCACCGATGACGGGTATCCCATGTCCCCGGCCCCGTCAAGCACCGCCAGAACCGATGGTTCCGACCAGTTCTCCCCGCGTTCGTCCGCCGTTCTGAATATAATGGACTTTTGGTTGTTCCTGACGCCATAGCACATCAGGATCCTTCCGTCGTTCAACCTGGTCAGGGATGCCGGCATCTGGTTTATCATGCTGCCGTCTTCCATGAACTTCCAGGAAACCCCTCCGTCGTTGCTCATATAAAGCCTGATGTGTTGTTTTTCAGCTGTCCTTGCGGCGGCAATCATCCTGTTGCCGTCAAGGTACAGTATTGATGTCTCGTTTATATCCCTGTCAATCTCGTAGAACTCCCCCCATGTGTCCCCGTCGTCCCTGCTGACCAGAATACCCGCCCTGCGCTTGCAGTTTTTGAAATCGACGGTCTTAACAGCCCCAAGCACATATATTGAAGCGGCAAGGGCCCCATTCCCGATACCTATGATTTCACCAAACGGTATTATTGATTCGCCGGCAAAACAATAGTTCAGCGGCTTTGCCGAGTATGTTTTTCCTCCGTCGGCGGAACGCGCCGCAACCGGAACCAGAACCTCGGATTTATAAAAATACTCGCTGAGATATTTTTCATCATCATAAATTATTTCAGGCCTGTTGGAGTATCCCGATACTATTGTCAGAAAATCCCCGTTTTGGGCAAATCCCGAAACATTGTTCATCCTGTTGCAGCCCGGTTCATGCCTTACCGGCGTTCCTGCATAACTGAAAAGCCTTCCTCCGTCGGCGCTCTTCCAGCAATCGATATCCCCCTGCGTCTTGCCATGGCTCGGGCGGTTGAAGCCCGTCATATATATCTCTCCTTCGCAAGCGAGCCTGAGCTGCGGCCACAGGCCTCCGTTGTCTACCGCGATGAAACGTTCAAGTATTTTCATGTTGATCCCCCCTGATGGTTTTGTTGGATTTATTATACACCACAGGCAGGACTTCCGCGCAGTGAACCGCGTGCTTGTATCAAGGGGCGGTGCATTATATAATTAGAGAAAAACTGGACGGATAATATGAAACTTGGAATTGTAGGTCTGCCGAATGTCGGCAAAAGCACATTGTTCAACGCCCTCACGAAGGCGGGCGCGGCCGAGGCCGCAAACTATCCCTTCTGCACGATCGATCCGAATGTCGGCATCGTTCCCGTATCCGACAATAGGATCGACTATCTTGCACGGATGTACGATACCCAGAAAAAAACATATGCTG
>JAWOIG010000203.1:0-3608 GCA_046484775.1 Clostridia bacterium
GGGCTTCTTCCGGATACGGCAAGCCCGAGGACTTCCTTGAGGAGAACATCGTGGAGGGAACCCATATATATCTGAGCGAAGTGATGGGAGTTGAAAAAAATCCCCTGAAATACCTGTCCGAACATGATTCGGGAAGCCATGTGGTTTCGGCAATCATTTATGATGCCCTGAAGAGGGGATACAGGAAAAAATACGGCTCTGTCGAGGAAATCGTGTGGAAGCTGATGGATGAAGGCCCCCTGAAACCGGGTTCAATGAAAGAGAGCTATATCAGGATATATGAGGAGGCGGGCCTTTTGGATATATGTCCGTTCGCGATTTCAAAGGAAGAGAATGCCAACGCTTTATAGTGAAATCGGGAAAAAGGGAATGTAGGCAGAAATTTCTACAAATAAACGAACCGGGGCCGAATCCGCCGGTTATAGCTGCGGCCGGCGACCTTGACAAAGCCGGCGGCGGGGCATATTCTGCAGTCAGGGAGATAAGCTTCACGGACATGCTTTGCAGGAAGGAAACAGGCGGCGAATGAAAATAGGAATCATGGGAGGCACCTTCAATCCAATCCACAACGGCCACATGGAAATGGCCTGTGAAGCCGCGGAAAAATTCGGGCTCGACGATATTCTGCTTATTCCCACCGGGAATCCACCCCATAAGGCGGACGACCCGGTTCTTTCAAAGTACGAAAGGTACGAGATGTGCCTGCTTGCGGCCGCTCCGCACGACAATGTCATAGTTTCCAGCCTGGAGATAGAGCGGGATTCAACGACATATACCATTGATACATTAAATGAACTTGAGGCGTCGTACGGCATCAGGGATGGGATCTATTTCATCATAGGCGGCGATACGGTGTTCCAGCTCGAGACATGGAGGGACTTCCGCGAAGTCTTCAAAAAATGCTCGTTCATCGTGTTCGGTCGAAGCGGGATCGGGGACGGGAAAATCCGCGATGAAGCGGAACGGCTGAAACAAGAACACGGAGCTGAAATATTCCATGTACCCGGCGCAATATCGCCGGTTTCCTCTTCAGATATAAGGGAGAGGCTTATACGGGGAGATTCCATAGAAGGAATGGTGCCGCTTTCAGTCGGGGAATATATACGCCGCCACAATCTTTACAAATGATCCAAACGGGCGCCCCGCCCGGATTTTCGGAGGAAGCCATGAAATTGGGCAAGGTGAGACTTGGAAGCACCAGGGATGGAAGACAGGGAATCAAAGTCGCCCGCTGGGTAATGGAAAACGCCGCTGAATATGAAGGAGGCCTTCGGTTCGAGTTGGTGGACCTGAAGGAAATCAATCTTCCATATATGAACGAACCCGTGCCCGCAAAGGAAAGCAGAGGATATAAATATGAGCATACAAAGAACTGGAGCAGGATTATAGCCGGGGCGGACGGCTTCATAATAGTAACACCCGAATATAATCATGGATATACAGGCGTTCTTAAGAACGCGCTTGATTACCTTTACAAGGAATGGGTCGGAAAACCCATGGGGCTGGTCGGCTACGGGAGCAGGGGCGCGGCGGCATCAATCGCCAAACTGAGGGAAGTTCTCAAATCCCTCGGCCTTCGGACACTTGAAACGCAGGTCGGCATAAGCGGCATATGGGAAGCATTCGATGACAATGACCGGCTCAAGGAGGAGAAAATCACAGGCAGTCTGCCCGAATTATTCGCCGCTCTCGAAAAAGCAATGTAAAAAAACAATAAAAATGCCCAGGGCAGTTTCTTCAATATATTGCATAAATTGTCAAATATTGTGAAATCGCGTGTTTCATGGTACAATATCTTTATGAATATCGAGAATATTAAGAGCAAACTCAGGGAAAGCCTTGGGGATGAGAGATACAGGCATTCGGTGCTTACAGCGGAAACCGCACTGAAATTGGCGGGCGTTCATGGCTGCGATTTAAGGAAAACGGAAATCGCCGGGCTTTTACATGATTGCGCCAGGAGCCTTGGTACTTCAGAGCAACTTATGCTTCTGATGGATGAGGATTTTGATTCGGAGCTTGCCATGGTGCCGAAAGTCATTCACGGACCGTGCGGTGCAATAATCGCCAAAAGGGATTACGGCGTCAACGATGAGGAAACCCTTGACTCCATAAGGTATCATGCCTTTGGCAGACCTGCGATGACGCTGTTGGACAAGATTATTTTCCTGGCGGATGCCATCGAGCCTGAAAGGGATTTCCCGGGAGTGGAAAAACTGAGGAAGGCTTCCTTCAAGGATATCAACCGGGCAGTGCTGATGTCTCTCGAAGGTACCAGGCAGAAGGTTCAAGAAGACGAGGAACTATGGTACGCCGGTTCAAGGGACGCCCTTGAATATTATGAGGAACTATTGAAAATAGCACCTGGCAAAAAGTACATGGTCGATATATTGAACATGACCCATGAGGGCAAGGGTGTTGCGCGGATAGATGATTTCGTTATTTTTGTCGAAGGTGCGATAACCGGTGAAAAGGTTGAGATTGAAATCATCCATAAAACAAAGAAATATGCGCTGGCCAGGATAATACGGATAATCGATTCCGTGCAGGAAAGGGTCGAGCCCTTCTGCAAGGTCTATGACAAATGCGGCGGGTGCAGCCTGCAGCATATCAGGTATGATGTTCAGCTTACTTTCAAGCAAAATTACGTGATGGACTGCCTTAAGAGAATAGGCGGGTTCACCAGCATACAGGTCGCCATGACCAAGGGCATGAAATTCCCATATAAATACAGGAACAAGGTTCAGTATCCGGTCGAAAACGGAATGGCCGGATTCTACCAGAAAAGAAGCCATACAATAGTTGAACACAGGCTTTGCGCGATACAGCCCGACGATATAAATGAAATAATGAACTATATCAAGCCGCAGCTTACCGACGAGGTCAGGCATATTGTTTTTAGAAGCGGCACGGCGGGAATCATGATGATAATCGTAGCATCCGAATTGATTCCTTCTTTCGAAGAGCTTGCCGGGCAGGTGATGGAAAAATTCAGTGTCGTCAAAACCGTGGTCGTGAACATCAATGAGAGAGACACTAACACCATACTGGGAAATCAGAACAAGGTGATTTACGGCGATGGAAATATTACCGACAGAATGCTTGGATTCGAGTATGTTGTTTCACCGAACAGTTTCTACCAGGTCAACAAGGAACAGACAAAGGTGCTTTATACGACTATCATGAAAATGGCGGGTCTGACCGGAAATGAAACCGTTTTTGACCTCTACTGCGGAATAGGCAGCATAGGGATGTATTTGTCAAAAAAGGCCAAACGTGTAATCGGAGTGGAATCAGTCGAATCAGCGATCAATGACGCAAGGGCAAACGCCATTCACAATAAGGTGGAAAACATAGAATTCGTCCATGCAAAGGCCGAGGATGCTACGGACGACCTGATGACAGGATACGGGCACCCGGATGTGGTCATTGTGGATCCACCGAGAAAAGGCTGTGAGGAAAATCTCCTTGAATCAATAAAAAGAATCAAGCCCCAAAAGATAATATATGTATCATGCAATCCCGCCACACTGGCACGCGACATGAAAATATTATGCGCCGGCAATGTATACATACCCGGAAAAGTCCAGCCAG
This sequence comes from Clostridia bacterium, assembly GCA_046484775.1. Taxonomy (GTDB): domain Bacteria; phylum Bacillota; class Clostridia; order DUPQ01; family DUPQ01; genus JAFGQE01. The sequence continues at coordinate 3,595 of JAWOIG010000203.1, forward strand.
TGGATATGTTTCCG
>JAWOIG010000220.1:0-2921 GCA_046484775.1 Clostridia bacterium
AGAGCGACCCAGAAAAATTTATATGATCTAATTAAGGAGAGTGATAAAATAATTTCATATTAGAGGCCAGGCATCCTCCTGGCCTCTAAGCATGCGCAACACCGCATGAAAAGAAAACCCTTCCATGTCCTGAGCAAAATAGCTGAATGTCTATATCAATGGTAATTATCCACTGCGTGATTTTTCATGGCTTGGAATAATAATGGATGTCCATGCCATTCATAACCTGATATGGTCAAATTAATACATGTGACCTTTAAACTATAAAAGGCCAAGAGTATGCCACAGGAAAGCACAAAAGTTCACCCATTAGAAGAATTTATTAAGTCTGAAAGCTTTGCGACCAAGGTTCTCAACACATCGCTCAATGGTCTCTATGTCTATGATGTCAAACTTGGAAAAAATATTTTTATCAACGCAGAGTACACCAGACTGACCGGATACACTTTATGTGAACTACAGGCAATGGACGATACTCAGTTTTTTGCACGGTTTCATCCAGAAGACACGGAGCGTGTGTCAGATCATATTCAAAAGATTGTATTCAATAACGTCGAAGTGCAGGAAATCGAATACCGCTTTAAAACCAAAAACGGCCGATGGATTTGGTGCTTTTCACGAGATTCCATATTTGCACGTAACAAAGACGGTTCTGTCTCTCAGCTTTTAGGGACTTTCTTCGATATTACCAGGCTCAAAAAATTTGAAGAAAAGCTGCTAAAAAGCGAAAAACTATACAGGGAGTTGGCAAGAAACCTTCCAAACGGAGCGGCTTTTGTTGTTGATAGAGATATGCGATATGTGTTGGCTGAGGGTCAGGCCATCAGCAAGGCAGGAATGAAATCAAGCAACCTGGAAGGCAAGACGATTTTGGAGGCACTCGGTCCTGAACTGGCCTCACAGTATGAACATAACTATCAGTCAGCTTTAAGGGGAAAATCGTTTCAGCGTGAGCATTTTAGTCATGGCCGCCATTATTCAACACATGGAGGACCTCTGTACGATACTGTCGGGAACATATATGCTGCCTTGGCCGTATCTTATGACATCACCGAGCGCAAGCTGACGGAAAAGGCGTTGCAGGAAAGTGAGCAACGTTTCCGCATCATGGCGGACGGAACACCGATTATGATCTGGGTAACCGATGCCAGGGGGAATAATGAATTTATCAATAAGGCGTACCGCCGTTTTTTCGGTGTAAATTCAGGACAGGTCCGTGATCAAAAATGGCACCCGCTGATACATCCTGACAATCGCGAAAGCTATGTTGCCTCTTTTAAACAAGCGTTGAAAGACCAAAACCCATTCCATGCCGAGGCTTGCGTCAGGGATGTAAATGGAGAATGGCGCTGGATAGAATCATACGGTTTGCCCCGCTTTTCATCAGACGGAAAATTTTGTGGCATGGTTGGCAGTAGTCCAGACATTACCGATCGCAAGCGGGCAGAAGAGAATCTACGGAGGTTGAATGAACAGCTTGAACACAAGGTGGCCGAACGTACAAAAAAACTGCAAACCTTGGTGGGAGAATTGACGCTTGCCGAGCAAAAAGAGCGGCAGCGACTGGCTAAAATCCTCCATGATCACCTTCAGCAACTGTTAGTCGGCGCTCGGATCAACAGTGAAATCCTTTGCCGGAGCTTTGGCGAAAAACATAATAAGATTGCCCAAAACGTTTTTGACCTTATCAACCAGTCTATACAGACGTCCCGTTCTTTAACAGCCGAGCTCTATCCTCCAGTTTTACAGCAGGGGCTTTCAGCTGTTCTGAAATGGACAGTTCGATGGATGAGTGAGAATCACGGGCTCACCATAGATTTGCAGATAGATCCCGATATTGAACCAAAACAAGAGGACATTACCGCGTTCCTCTATCAGAGCACGCGGGAACTGCTTTTAAATGTAATCAAACATTCGGGCGTAAAATCGGCACGCCTTGAAATGTCCTGTGATGAGGAACAAAAGCAGCTTCGGGTTACGGTAAGCGATCGAGGGGCAGGGTTCGATACAGGCGCTGTCTTGAAGAATGAGGGGACCGGATTTGGTCTCTTCAGCATTCACGAGCGGCTTCAGCTGATGGGTGGAACCATTCTGATTGAAAGTTCACCGGGCAATGGTGCCTCTTTGTCGCTGATTGTTCCGCTTGAGGCAAAGGAAGAAAAAAAGAATGAAGCCATTCGTGAGATCAAGACTGAACATAAAACAACCGAAAAAGGTGAAGATAGAATCAGAGTCCTTGTTGTAGATGACCATACGGTTGTCCGCCAAGGAATTTCCGCCTTGTTGGGCTTTCATTCCGATATTGAAATCGTGGGGGAAGCAGATGACGGCCAGGAGGCAGTTGAGAAGGCCCGGCAACTTCATCCCGATGTTATCCTGATGGACATCAGCATGCCTATGATGGACGGTATTCAGGCTACCCGGATTATTCGTTCAGAGCTTCCCTTCGTTCGTATCGTCGGCCTCTCCATGCATGACAATCAAGATCAGGCTGATCAGATGATACAAGCCGGGGCTTCTGCATACTGTCCAAAAGACGGTTCTACCGATGAGCTTCTTTCTGCAATCCGTAGATCGGATTGACATTGTGGCGTTGATCAACTGGTAGCCGATGCTTACAATATGTCCATAATTAAAGACCTAAATGGTGAAAAATCAGACCAAAACAAATAGGAATGAAAGGATTTGACAGTGGAAAAGACCCTAAAGCATCTTATAACCGCACTTTTCATTGTCGTTTTCCTCGCTGGGTCTGCAGCGGCCATTGGCAACAAGCCTGAACTCGATATGGATGACCATGAAAAGGCCAGTACAGCAAGGATAGGAGACCTTATTCACGAATCTGTAGTGGACGGTTATATGCTGGCGTATCATATTTTGGATCTTCGTGATCAAAAAGCAGATGGTATGGATAAGGCGTC
>JAWOIG010000034.1:0-11697 GCA_046484775.1 Clostridia bacterium
TTCCATAAGTTCGGCTCTAAGGCTTTCTTCGTCCGCCCCGCCATGCGCTCCCTGTGCGTCCAGCATTCCGGTAAGCTGGACGATCCTGCGGTTTATGACCGCTTTCTTGTATTGAGTTATCTTTTCATCAAGCGTCTTCTTCATGTCCGCGCTGGTTTCCGCATACGCGACCGCGGCTGAAAACAGTTCCCGTTCCTCATCATCCAGGTTTTCCATGATGTAAGCCGCATCAGATATACCTTTATTTTGTACCCTTCCCAAAATATTCAGAAACATCTTCTTCAAGCCGGGTTTGTCTATGATCCCGGGGTCGAGGAGCATTGACGCATGTTCCGCCAATTCGGGTCTTGCACAGATGATAGCCGCGGCCGACATGAAGTTTTTTACCTCCGTGTCCCCTTCGATGTTCAGGGATGTCTTGAGCCGCCTGCTTCTGTCGGTTATGACCACATTGCTCTCGCCCATATTGCGGTCGACCTCTGTTTCAAGGGATTCTTTGGATATCGAGTAAACGGACGAAATCCTGTTGATGTACATCTCCCTTTCAATCGCGTTGTTGACCTGTGCGATGGCCTTTGCGACGCCGTTTAAAAACTTCATCCTGCCGTCCATGCTATTGATGTTTAGCTTTGATCTCATCAGCTTCGCCTTGTACTCGACCAGCGACAGCGCGCCGTCGATTAGCTTTTGGAACTCCGCGCTTCCATTCTTCTTAATATAATCGTCCGGGTCCTTGCCGTCGGGCATCTCGAGCACTTTTACGGCGCAGCCGGCATCGGCTACCATGTCAAGCCCCCTGAGCGCGGCGGCCCTTCCCGCCTGGTCCATGTCATATGCTATTATAATCTCGGGCACAAGCTTTTTCAGTATGGAAACCTGCTTCCTTGTCAGCGCGGTTCCCAACGATGCCACACAGTTTGAAAATCCCGCCTGATGAAGGGCGACGCAATCCATGTACCCTTCGACTATTATCATCTTCTCGGCCTTTGAATTCTTGGCAATGTTAATAGCATACAGGCTGACGCTCTTGTTGTATACGGGTGTTTCAGGCGAGTTCATGTATTTCGGGCCTTCGCCGGAGATGAGTCTTCCTCCGAAGGCTATCACCCTGTTGCGAATATCTATTATGGGGAACATTATCCTGTTCCTGAACTTGTCGTAATATCCGTTCTTGCCCTGCACGGCCAGGCCTGCGGCCTCCACGTCCTTTTCCTCATAGCCTTTGCTTTTAAGGTGGCCCAGCAGGCTGTCCCATGAGTCCGGTGCGAAACCGATGCCGAATTTCGTAATTGTATTTTCCTTGATCTGCCTGATCTTCATGTACGAGTCGGCGGCCCCCCCCGGATTGTCCGCTAGAATAGAATTGAAGTATCGCGCCGCCTCGGTGTTTATCTCAATCAGCTTTTTATTGTATCCGCTTCTCTTCTGTTCGTTCGTATCGCTGCTTTCAGGCAGGTGAACCCCGGCCCTGTCCGCCAGCATCTTCAGCGCATCGATATATTCCACGTTTTCAATGTTTCTGATGAAATTGACTGCATTACCGCCCTTGCCGCATCCAAAGCAATAAAAAATCTGCTTTGAAGGCACAACGCTGAAGGATGGCGTCTTCTCCCTGTGGAATGGACACAATCCGAAGTAGTCCTTTCCCTTGCGGGTTATTTTTACATAATCCGAAACTATGTCGACGATGTCGTTTTTCTCAATGATTTCCTCGACGGTTTCATCGGGATAATAGTTTGCCATTTTAACACCTTTTCCTTTATATAGTTTCGACATAAGGCCGGCATTTCCTTTATAAATTAAACCAGGTGCAAATTTTACACATATATTTAACTTTCAGTTTATGTTAAACGGCCGAAATACCTTATAGACTTCTATTAAAGCGGTGCAAAAGATACCACGGTCTGCCGAAAATCAACTCATCGGGAGGCGCCATGTACACAAAGAAGCTTCTATATACCAGAACTGTCTGCCTTTGCGAAGGCCCGGGTTTCTCCATCGACTACTTCCTGACGATAGAGTCCTGCCGGGTCTGCGAACCCATTTCAGAATATGGCATACTGATTGAAAAGCGGGAGTCAGGTTCGACCGATGTCTTCGATGCGGCCGGGTGCATGGACTCAATGGAAGAAGCCGACCGGCTGCTGAAGGCGCTCTTTGACAACACAGTAACGCCGATATGCGCACCCGAGGCCCTGGAGGCAATCATTGAAAATCAGCTTCGTGAATCCTGCCGGTAAATGATACCGGGTGGATTCCCGTATTTCGACTATGATTGATACTGTTAGGATTTCTTCATACCGATGCAATATTCTAGATATCCATCAGATTAAGCCCGATATCCTCATTGAACTTTCTGTCCGCACCGTACTTGAATGGTATTACAGCGACCTCGCATGTCGCTCCTGCTATTCCCCTTGCAAAATGGCCGCCGAATGTCCGGCATTCCCTGTCGGACAGAACCGCATGGACATGCAGGTATACATCACCGTCCATTTCCGAGATGTTTCCCGTCATCGACGCTATTTCATATATCCCCGTCAGTTCCTTCTTGATATATTCCTTGGTTTCCGTGTCAAAGAATCCCAGTTCCGCTTCCCAAACAGAGCCAAGCCCTGATATGGCTCCGGATTTGATTTTATGAGTCCTGCAAAAATCCCTGATGCAACCCACAATCTCTTCTCCTCTGTCGATCCTGATGTAGAAACCACTGTTCATGTTCTTAACGAGCATCGATGCGACCTCCGCCATTCATTTGTTTTATGACGACAATATTGAAATCGCAGCCCTGTCCCAGTCAAGCACATGGCCCGCCGCCTCCAGTACATCGCCCGCTGTAAGCCTGTTTATCTTTTCAATCACTTCGTCCTGGGACTCAACCCGATCTTTTAATAGTATGCTTTTGCCCATCATCGACATCCGTGTGCTCGTGCTCTCCATACCGAGTATGAAATTGCCCTTCAGCTGCTCCTTCACCCTGTCGAGTTCAACCGCCGTGATTCCGTTCTTTCCCATGTCCGCGACTTCCATCCTTATGCACTCAAGGGCTTCGTCAAGCTTTTCCATGCTTGTGCCCGCGTAAATGTTCAGGATTCCGGTCTTTGAATATGTCTGGTTTTCGGCTCCCACTGTATAAACAAGCCCCTTGTCCTCCCTCAGGTTCTGGAAAAGCCTTGAGCTCATTCCGCCTCCCAGGACGCTTGTCGCCGCCATCATGGCATACCTCTTTACGTCTTCATAACCCTCTGATTCAAGTGCAATCGATATATAGGTCTGTTCAATGTCCTTTACATATCTTTTTGTTCCCTTGGTAAAGGCTGATTTGACGAATCCAATGTGCTCGACTCCGGTTCCCTCTTCCAGCGTACCGAAGTATCTTTCGATGACCTGCGTCATTTCATCCTCGTCGAACCGTCCCGCAACAGAAATCACCGTATTGCACGGAGACATATGACCCTTCATATACCTGCGGAGCATGTCCCTGTCAATGCCTTGAAGCGATTCCCTGGTTCCGATTATCGGATAACCCAGCGGATCCTCGCGCCATATGTCGAGCTCCAGCATCTCATGAACATAATCCTCGGGTGAGTCCGCGTACATGGCCATTTCCTCGAAGATGACCTGCCGCTCGCGTTCAACCATCTCGTTGTCAAGAACCGAGCTGCAAATCATGTCAGCCAGGATTTCCACTGATTTCTCGAAGTGAATGTCAAGCGTCTTCGCATAGAAGCATGTAGCTTCCTTTCCTGTGAATCCGTTGAGCAGGCCGCCTATGCCGTCGAATTCGTCGGCGATGTCCCTAGCGCTGCGTTTTTCGGTGCCTTTGAAGAACATATGCTCCAAAAAATGCGTGATTCCGTTGTCTTTTTCCGTCTCGTACCTGGATCCGGCCTTTATCCATACTCCGGTACACACAGACCTTATGTGCGGAAGCTGCTCATAGACCAATATAGTCTTGTTGTCGAAAACCTTTTGCTTTATCATGTATTCACCGATAGTTCCCTATGGAGAAAAAGCCCGGTTGAACCGGGCTTTTGCTGCTTTATTCGTGATTCTCTTCCCCGTGTGCCCTGTCCGGTTTGTCCAACAAGGCTTTCCTTGACAGATTGATCCTGCCCTGCCTGTCTATCTCTATAACCTTGACATCCATGATGTCCCCGACCTGCACGACTTCCTCGACGGTTTCGACCCTTCTGTGCTCAAGCTGGGATATGTGCACGAGGCCGTCCTTGCCGGGGAGGTATTCGACGAATACGCCGAAATTCATAAGCCTTACGACCGGGCATTTCTCGAAGATCATGCCGACCTTGATTTCCTTGGTCAGAGCTTCAATTATATTAACCGCTTTGCGGCCGGCCGCCATGTCGATCGTCGCAACATAAACCGTTCCATCTTCCTCTATGTCGATCTTGACGCCCGTCTGTTCGATTATCTTGTTTATTACCTTGCCGCCGCTGCCGATTACATCCTTGATCTTGTCGACATCTATCGTAAGTGTGATTATCTTAGGCGCGTACTCGGACAATTCGGTCCTGGGCTTGTCAATCGCCTTGAGCATTGAGTCGTCAAGTATCTGGCGCCTGCCCTTTCGGGTCATTTCAAGCGCTTCCTTGATAACCTGCGGTTTCAGTCCATCGAGTTTTATGTCGACCTGAATGGCTGTTATTCCCTTGTGTGTTCCTGCGACCTTGAAATCCATGTCGCCGAAGAAATCCTCGATTCCCTGGATGTCCATCATTATTACGTAATTATCCGCATCCTTTTCGTCGGTGACCAGTCCGCAGGATATTCCCGCAACCGGAGCCTTGATGGGAACGCCGGCATCCATGAGGGCAAGGGTGCTTCCGCATATCGAACCCTGTGATGTCGAGCCGTTGGACATAAGTACGTCGGAGACTACCCTGATTGCATACGGAAATTCATCTTTTGACGGGATTACGGCTTCGAGCGCCTTTTCAGCCAGTTCGCCGTGCCCGATCTCGCGTCTTCCGGGGCCTCTTGAAGTCTTGGCTTCGCCTACGCTGTATGCCGGGAAGTTGTAGTGGTGCATATATCTGTTTTCGGTTTCAGAATCATCGAGTCCGTCTATCCTCTGGGCATCGCTGATCGAGCTCAGGGTTACGTTGGTCAGAACCTGGGTCTGTCCCCTCTGGAACAGGCCTGAGCCATGCGTCCTCGGCAGTATGCCGACTTCGCTGTATAGCTCCCTGATTTCCTCAAGGCCCCTTCCGTCAACGCGCTTCTTCTCTTTGAGAAGCAGGTCCCTTACGACTTTCTTTTCAAGCTTGTATATTGAATCGCTTATGTAGCTTGGTGTGTCGGCATATTTCTCCCCGAACTCGGCTTTGACCTTCTCGGTGAGAATCCTTAGATTTTCTTCCCTGACGCGCTTGTCGGGCGACATGACGCCCGCCTTCATTTCATCATAGGCAAAGACCTTGATCTCATTGGAGACTTCCTCGGGAACTCCAACCGATTGATACTGGAATTTTTCTTTTCCGACCGCCGCCGTCATTTCGTTTATGAATGCGCATATTTTCTTGATTTCCTCCTGGCCCTTTATGATTGCTTCATAAACTATGTCGTCAGAGACTTCCTTCGCCCCCAATTCGATCATGCAGACTTTCTCGGATGTTCCCGAGATGGTCATGTACATTTCCGATACACGTCTTTGGGCCGCATCGGGATTGATGACGATTTCGCCGTCAACCAAACCCACCGCAACCGCGCCGACCGGTCCGTTGAAAGGTATGTCGGATATCGCTATCGATATCGACGCGCCGAGCATCGCCGCTATTTCCGGCTGGTTGTCCTGTTCCACTGACAAAACCGTACATACTATTACTACGTCATTCCTGAGGTCGTCGGGGAAAAGCGGGCGCATCGGCCTGTCTATGACACGCGATGTAAGGACTGCGCTGTCCGACGGCCTTGACTCCCTCTTCTTGAATCCACCGGGCATTCTGCCCACTGAGTACATTCTTTCCTCATAATCGACGCTAAGGGGGAAATAGTCGATGCCATCCCTTGGCGATTCCGATGCCGTGGCGGTACAGATGACAACCGTGTCCCCGTATCTTACCAGACATGCTCCGTTTGCCAGCAGCGCGTGCTTGCCGGTTTCAACTACCAGCTTCTTTCCTGCGTACAGTGTTTCAAACAATCTGTGGTCTTTGTGCATTTTATGCTCCTTTCATCAAAGAACAATCATGCGGTATCCGGATACGCAGAAAATTAAGACTCATGCTCTTTTTGAATGAGTCCAAGTTTTAATTTTCTGTTGCAGTATCCGAATACAGCTTTCAATCGTTCCACATAGACAGCGGCGGATAAACTCCGCCGCAGCCGTTTACTTTCTTAGTCCAAGTTTTGCTATTATAGCCCTGTATCTCTCAACGTCTTTCTTCATCAGGTATTTCAGCAATCCTCTTCTTTGGCCAACCATCTTGAGGAGTCCCCTTCTTGAATGATGGTCCTTTTTGTGTTCCTTCAGGTGTTCATTCAAGTGGTTGATCCGTTCGGTCAGAATTGCTATCTGGACTTCCGGTGAACCTGTGTCTCCTTCATGAAGCTTGTACTTGTCAATGACATCCTGTTTGACTTCTCTTTCCATACTTTCCTCCTGTTAATTTATCGCCGTAAGCCACGTAATCGGTCGGAGTGTTCCGAAAACCCAGCAGACGGTTTCATCGGCTTTTAATTTTAGCACAGCGACACATCATTGTCAAACCAAACAGTCTGCATAAACCTTCTGTTCAGCCACCTGCGCAGCACTGATGTTTTTCATTCCGGCCCATCCCCGGCTATCGGTTTTCATGAATTCCAATGTACCATTTGTATGTCGAAATTTTATTTGACTGCAGTGAAAAAAACCCTTCGGAACGGGAATAATATCCTGCCGTCGCTTTGCATGGGATATCTCTTTTTTATTAGTTCGAGTACTTCCGTCTTGAAATCCCCGCGCATATTTTCCGGCAGTCTGTCCAGATAAGGCTTCATGCCCGTTGATTCATACCATTCAATGATAGACCGATGGTTTTCCATGACATGATGGTAATGCGTCTCCCAAAGAGTAAATTCAACTTTGAGACAACTCAGGATTTCATAATAATAACCGGGTTCATGCATATTGAGGCCATTGCTGAAATTCGTGAAATTCCGTCTCCATTTGATTCTTTTTGCTGCATCCATTATTGATGTTTGTATCGGCATGGCAGATGAGTTTGGTATCTGGGCCGCCATGACTCCGCCTTTGTTGAGCATCCGGATAAGTTTATTCAGCAACTCATGATGGCCGGGCATCCATTGGAGCGCGGCATTGGAAAAGATAATGTCAAATGTTCCAAGTCCGGACAAATCACCGTTGGCGTCCATGAGGATAAAATTGGAATCAGGACAATCCAACCGGGCTTTTTCCAGCATGGTTTTTGAATTGTCGATTCCTATTATTTCAGCGGAACCCCACTTTTCCCTTAGCTTACTAGTACTGTTGCCCGGTCCGCACCCCACGTCCAGAATCCTCTTTGGAGACTGCAATGCTATTCTGGAAATCAAATCCCTCGCTGGCAGCGTTCTCTCGTCCTGAAACTTCATATACAAACCCGGGTTCCATTCGCTCTTCACACCAAACCTCCATTTACATTCCTTTTTTTCATTGGCATTAGGTTAGCTTGAAATTCTTCAGCCGCCGGCCTTTGGATACCTTGCTGATTTTCTGGTTTTCGCACCGGTCTTCAGAATTATATTGTTGATGCAATTCAGGTAGGCCATCGCACTCGCCTTTATAATATCAGTATCAGTGGCCCTTGAGTTGTATTTCTCACCGTTGTGAATCATCGTTATCCTCGCCCTTCCGGATGCACCACTGCCGGCGGTTATACTGTTAATTCTGTACTCATCCAGGGTAACGTCAAGCTTTGTTATTTTGTCAAGGGCGGAGTACAGAGCGTCAATCGGGCCATCGCCCGATGCCGTTTCATATAATACATCATCCATGAACTTAACTTTTACGGCGGCCGCAGGCATGGTGCTGTTGCTGACGACCTGAAGATCCAGGAGTTCAAACAAGCCTATTCCGGGATCTCCGCATTTCCGTGATGCAATCCTGTACAATTCATGAAGATAAACTTCCTTTTTTCCATCGGCGAAATCAAGGAAATCCTTCTGTAAATCGTCCAGCAAGCTGCCGTTTGCGTCCGTAAAGCCCATATCCATAAGAGTCCTTTGAAGAGCATGTTTGCCTGACCTGGCAGTTAATATAAGCTCCATGCCCGTTGCGCCTACATCGCCGGGATTAATTATTTCATAAACATCCCTGGATTTCAAGAGCCCGTCCTGATGTATTCCGGATGAGTGGGCGAATGCATTGTCGCCGACAATCGCTTTGTTCGCCTGTATATCCATTCCTGTCAGCCGGCTGACCAAATTTGATGTTGCCTTAATTTCACGGCTTTCAATGCCTGTGCACGCACCATAATATGATCCACGGGAGGCAATTCCCATCACAACCTCCTCAAGGGCTGCATTTCCCGCACGTTCCCCGAGCCCGTTGATGGTTACTTCAACCTTGTCGGCACCGTTTTTCACAGCCGAGAGCGTATTCGCCGTTGCCATCCCCATGTCATTATGACAATGTACGCTCAGGATTACGGACGGATTCAAATTCCTGATCCTGTAATTGATTTTCCCGATTAGCCCGCCGAATTCATCCGGTACCGCATACCCGACGGTATCCGGTATATTGATTACCGTAGCACCGGCTTTTATGACAGCTTCTATTGTCCGCCAAAGATACTCAAATTCGCTCCTTGTCGCGTCTTCAGTTGAATATTGAACTTGTCCGAGGTATCTTTTGGCATATTTGACGCTGTCAACCGCCATGTCAAGAATCTGGTCCCCGCTCTTCTTGAATTTTTTATCCAGGTGGACTTTGGAAGAACCCAGGACTATATGAATCATCGGGCTGGCGGCCATTTTCACGCTGTTGTATACTGCATCAATATCGCCTGCAACCGCTCTGGCTAGAGCTGTGATCACAGGTCCTTCCTTGCTGAACTGTCCGGCTATTGCCTTTACTGCGTTGAAATCCCCGGCTGACGACGATGAAAACCCTGCCTCAATATAATCCACTCCCAGTCTGTCCAATTGCTTTGCAATAAGCAATTTTTCATCAAGGTCCAGCCTGGCTCCCGGAATCTGTTCGCCGTCCCTTAACGTTGTGTCAAAAATCAAAACCTTTTTCATTTCACCAATCTCCTTATAATAAAATAACCTTCCATCTCCTATAGAGACGAAAGGTTTTTCCGCGGTACCACTCTTTTTAAAATATGACCTGCATATTTTCACTCATCGGTTACATTATAATAACCTGTCCTTTCTAACGGGGGCAACCGTCCGCATCTACTCGTTTCCTTTCGAAGGGCTGCTCGGGAAGGAGTTTCATGTTTTGCATCCGTCGTTTCACACCATCCAACGACTCTCTTAAGGCCTGCTCCGCATTACTGGTTTCCGTCATCACATTTCTCATATGTTTTCAATATAATACCTCTGCCTTCGATCAATGTCAATAATATCTTCGTATCTAAAACCAGTCATGGGCTATTTGCCAAGAGTCGGGATACTGCCTTGGACTATTTGATTGGAACGGTCATGCATAGATCGAGGCGATGGCTTTTTCACGCAGTTTTACGGGGACGATGCGCAACAGGAATGCTATGAGCTTGTATTTGAGGCCGACTGTGACCGCGACAGGAGGGTTTTTCCTTTTCAATATCCTGTGTATCGTATGGGCGACGCATACGGGGTCGCCGCCGTTCTGCTCGTCCCTTTCCATCACCGCTATCGACCTTTCCATCCTTTCATAGTATACCGAACCCGGAACACTTGATTCGCTTCGCTTTCTGTTCTGGGTGAAATTCGTCCTGAGGTCGCCGGGATGGACTATAGAAACCTTTATATTGAAATGCGCAAGCTCGTTTCTCAATGAAAATGTCATGGACTGGAGCGCCGCCTTGGTCGCGGAATACATTGCCTGGTGCGGTATTGAAATATATCCCGCCACCGAGCCTATGTTTATAATGAAGCCCGAGCCTCTTTTCCTCATGTGCGGGAGCACTTCGTTGATGACGTTCATGCATCCGAAGAAATTCGTGTCGAACTGCATTTTCGCCTCTTCGTACGAGGTATCCTCGATCGACCCTGCGATTCCCATCCCGGCATTGTTGATAATTATGTCTATTCCTCCGGCTTTTGCAATTACTTTCCTTACGGCGCGGGCGACGGATTCCCTGTCGGCAACATCCATGGAAATGAGCTCGAAGCCTCTTCCGCCATGGTTTTCCCCGACCAGGTCCTCCCTGCGGGTCGTGCCGAATACCCTGTACCCCTTCTGGGCAAGAAATTCTGCGCAAGCCCTGCCGATTCCCGACGAAGCGCCCGTTATCAAAATTATTCTATCATTCATGCCGCACCTGCCTTATACCTGATGATTATAGACCATACCGTTTATGATTTCAATTAACAATCTGTTAATATGACCAGCTTATAATTTTACTTGATACTATGCTTTCATCGTGTTAGTATTGTAAGCGGAGTTAAAACCAAACGGGGTGTTAAAATGGATATTTTTAATAAATGCTATGATTTTACGGCAGCCGACGAAGCAATCGCACAGGGCGTATATCCCTATTTCCACGCATTGGAAAGCAAGCAGGACACAGAGGTCGTCATGGATGGCCGCAATACAATCATGCTTGGATCCAATAATTACCTGGGCCTGACCTCTGACCAGAGGGTGATCGACGCCGGTATAAGGGCGCTGGAACAGTACGGCACGGGCTGCTCGGGCTCAAGGTTCCTAAATGGAACACTGAAGCTTCATCTCGAACTCGAGAAAGAGCTTGCGGCTTTCGTCGACAAGGAAGCTGCGATTACCTTCAGCACGGGTTTCCAGACCAATCTCGGCATTATTTCAAGCATCGCGACAAAGGGCGACTATATACTCAGCGACAATGAGAACCACGCCAGCATAGTCGACGGATGCAGGCTTTCCTTCGCCAAGACAATCAAATACCAGCACAGCGACATGTCGGACCTCGAAAGGCTTCTGAAGAACATTCCCGAGGAAAACGGAAAACTAATCGTCACAGACGGGGTCTTCAGCATGAGCGGCGAGATCTGCAACCTGCCGGCCATCGTGAATCTCGCGGGGAAATATGGGGCGAGGATACTGGTCGACGATGCGCATGCGATTGGAATGATAGGCCCCAACGGAAGAGGCACCGCCGCACATTTCGGCCTCGGGGACAAGGTCGACATCATCATGAGCACATTCAGCAAGTCATTCGCCAGCCTTGGCGGATTCATTGCTTCTAAGGAAAGAGTCATAAATTATGTAAAGCATTTCTCGCGTCCGTTTATTTTCAGCGCTTCAATCCCTCCCGCCAATGCGGCCGTTGCAATGGAGGCACTGCAGATTATGAAGACCCATCCTGAAATGCCCATCAGGCTTATTGAAAATGCGAATTACATGCGCAGGGGTTTCAAGGAAAGAAACATCCCCGCTCTGGACAGCGAAACGGCTATAATTCCCGTCATGACCTATACGAACGACCGCACTTTCATAATAACCAAAATGCTTTTGGAGGCCGGGGTATATGTGAACCCGGTGATATGCCCCGCCGTAAAGCCTGGCGAATG
>JAWOIG010000053.1:0-9956 GCA_046484775.1 Clostridia bacterium
CCCATAATAACACCTGCCTTCTTTTAAATTATTGCTTAAAATCACTTATATTTTATCATAAACATCCTAAAAAATGACCGGTGAAACACTTCACCGGGCAAATCTCCCTAATATCACAATATTATCAAACAGTTGCCTTGGGCAACTGTTTGACCTTACTGATGGTTATTTTCCGGGAGCCGGTGCCTTGACGATTATAAGCTCAAGAACTTCTTCATGTATATTCCTGACATTCATCTTTATGTCCACGGGAATCTTAAGCAGCGTTCCCGCGGGATAATCGTGAATATCCTGATCGTCGAGTCCTATCGAAAGCATTCCCCTTACAACTGTCATATACAGTGTGGAATTCGACATATGTTCCGGAAGTCCACCGTCCTTTTTGAAAACCATGTGGATATAATTGACATTCTCGTCCATGACAACCCTTTCCACCGTCTGGTCGTCGCCTGTCGATATACTGTAAACTTTTTCAATCATCTCAATTTCTCCTCCTGTTATACTTTTATTATAGTATAATTTTTTTTAAAGCAAAAAGCGTAACATTAGTTACGCATTCAGATAATTACATTGTCCGCTTTTCATTTATCTTATTTCGCATTCACCCTGCGGCTTGTTTATTTCCCGCACTCTGCCTCTGTGTTCTTCCTATAATATTTTCTCCCTTCATAAAAAAGCTCCGATATTTTTCCCTGGTTTACCAGTTCGGCGATTATCGATCCATCGATATTCCTTTTTTCAATCAGCCTGTTCATTACACTTTCACGGACAGGATGGACCGAAGTTATTCCCATCAAGTCATTTGCGATGTCCCCGGAAAAGAAAAATCCCTCTTCTTCCTCATCACCGGTAATGCATTCAACGCTGACTCCCGATTTCCTTCTGATAATTCCCGTCGCCATGGACAGGCTTTCCCTTGAGGCTCTTTTTACCCAATTCTCCGCAGGCGGCCTCGCCGGAACAAGCAGATATGCCTTTGAGGGCTTAATGTCCCCTAGTATTTCCGCAATTCCCTCAATGGTCCTCATGCTGTCATTCAGGCCGTCGACAAGCATTGTCTCGCTCACAAGCACGCCTTTGTATTGTTTTGCAAAACTTGTGATGCCGTCAAGCACATCTTCATGCTTCAATAAGCCATGCGGTCTGTTTATTTTCTTCCATGTTTCTTCATCAGCCGAATCGATGCTTACGGAAACCCAGTCCGCCTGCATCAGGTCTTCCCTTACATCATCCATCCACAACAGCGACGCATTGCTGATTACTGCAATTCTTACTCCCAGCGGCCTCAGCAGATGGATTTCAGTTCCCAAATTTATGTCTAGCGTCGGCTCTCCGTCCGGCACGAATGAAAAATAATCCGCCGCCAGATTTTCGGCAGCCAGTTGTTCCAGCCTAGCCTCGGCTTCCTTTTGAATATTCTCAGGTTTATGGAATGCTGCCCTTTTTATCTGCATGGTATTTGTTCTGCCGAGCTGACAGTATGGGCATGAATATGAACATACTTTGGGCGGTATATTGTTTATTCCGATGCTTCTGCCCAGCCTTCTGGACGGCACCGGTCCATAGACAATCAACTTTCGTCCATTCCTTTCATCTTTTTCTATATGCTGAAAATTTCCCGATCGTTTAAACCTCCCTGGCCATTGGTGTACCGCAATGCGAACACATCATCGAGGTGCATGGACTCCCTGTATGGTGTGCTGACTTTTCGCCGCATTTGGGACATATGCAATATCCATCGGGTCCTGCGGCCGCCGCTCCACGCCGTCCCGCGTTTTTAGAGGCGTTTCTCATTCCGCTGCCCCTTGTATTGCCGGATGCCCTGCCGGCTCCCCTGCCTGTTGCTGGTCCCTTGCCCGTCGGACCCGTTCCATCTCTTCCTGGCATAATAATTCACCACTCTCTTTTTTATATCAATCCGGCGCCGGTTTGAACCAACAAATATCATTCTTTCCCCTGTTGTTTTCGTTTACCGTTCAGACCTTGCTGCGAATGATTGTCATTACCGGCCGGATCTTTCAAATCGACAATCATCTATCTACATGGTATTCTTATTATGAACATATGTCAATTACTCGGTAAATTTTAAGTTGCTGTATTTAGCCGAAATTATAGGCCGATGCAATATCAAATAGCCAAAATGCATATCGAATTTGAACCAGCCTTCCCATGGTGAAATGAAAATTACGACAATCAAAAGGCATCCTCGTTATGAAAAACGCAGGATGCCTGCAGCATGATTATGAACTTAACGGCTCAATTGCATCTTATGGATCAAGGGTTCATTTTTTGCCGGATATTCCCAGCTTCTCCCCGATTTTCTTAAGGAATGACTTGTTGCCGCCGGACCCGTCCGCTGCCGTATTCCCACCGCTTTCATCCTTTGCTTGCCCGGCATTTTGCGCAGATACGGTATAATTACGGGTATTCTCACCCTCAGTCGGCGCAGGTCTTGTTGATTTATATTGTCCAGCCGGCCGCTTGTGCAAAGGTATCATCGGTTCTCTTGTCTGAGGTTTTGTCTCTACCGAAGATTTAACAGCTTTTGGAGCAGACGCAATGGACTTTCCCGGCTCAGTCCCCGGTTGTCCCATGTAATTCGGATTTCTTACTTGCGTGGGTCGGTCTGAATGACGCGGTTTGTATGGAGGCCGCTCCGATACATTGCCCCGGTATTCCCGGTTTCCGCTTCCCTGAGGCGCTGCCTTCCTGTTTTCTCCCTGGGAAACCTCCGGCTGCTTCTGCGTGTATCCGGTTTTTGTGTTTGGCTGCTTCTGCGTGTATCCGGTTTTTGTGTTTGGCTGCTTTTGCGTATTTTCCTGCCTTTTAATCTCATTGACGGGCCGCGAATCCTGTTTATGCTGAATGAACGCGGGTTTTGTGAAATGGATTATTTTTCCATCCATGGGAAACGGGTGGTCCTCGACTACCGTCAGCGTCTTGCCTATAAGCTTTTGTATTCCGGCAATATATTTCTTCTCTTCCTTGTCGCATAGCGTTATCGCAACTCCGCCAAGGCCCGCACGCGCGGTTCTTCCAATCCTGTGCACATAGGATTCGGGCACATTCGGAACATCGAAGTTGATTACATGTGAAAGCTCGTCAATGTCAAGACCGCGGGCCACTATCTCGGTCGCCACAAGAACCTTGACTTTTCTCCGCTTGAAATTATTCAGCGCATGCTCCCTGCTTGACTGTGTCTTGTCTCCATGGATTACATCCGCACGGATGTCCGCCCTTTTCAAATCATCCGTCGTTCTGTCCGCTCCATGTTTCGTCCTCGTAAATACAAGCGCCGTCTCGATGTCCTCGGTTTTCAGAAGATGAACCAGAAGCTTTGTCTTGTTCTGACGGGTTACATAATAAATGAACTGCTCAACGGTATCCACCGTCGACGACACCGGATCGACCGCGACTTTCACGGGATCCGTCAGTATGCTGTCGACCAAGGCTTCGATTTCCTTTGGCATTGTTGCGGAGAATAACAGATTTTGTCTTTTCTCCGGAAGCAACTCGATTATCTTCTGAACATCCGGCGCAAATCCCATGTCGAGCATTCGGTCGGCCTCGTCAAGCACCAGGATTCTTACATCCCCGAAGTCAATGTATTTCTGCCATACAAGGTCTAGCAGCCTTCCGGGGGTCGCAACCAGAATATCCACGCCGTTGTTAAGCGCCGAAACCTGTCCGTCCTGGGAAACTCCTCCAAATACAACTGTATTGCGAAGGTCAAGATATCTTCCGTATCTTGCAAAACTCTCGTCGATCTGAAGCGCCAGTTCCCTTGTCGGCGTGAGTATCAAAGCTCTTATTTTCCTTGTTTGTCCACCTTCTCTTTGAGAATCAGACTTCATGTCCTCCTGACGCAGTCCGTCCAGCCTCTGAAGTATGGGTATTGCAAAAGCGGCGGTTTTGCCTGTGCCGGTCTGGGCACAGCCCACAAGATCCCGTCCCTCAAGGATAATCGGTATCGCTTTTTCCTGTATCGGTGTCGGAACAGTATAGCCCTCCCTGGCAACCGCTTTCCTTATGAGATGGATGATATTTATTTTTTCGAATGGCAAATGTTAACTCTCCTCTATTTTTTTATTAATGCTATAATACCACAACCAAAGCCACAGCAGTACACCCGGCGCATGGCCGGGTTGTACTGCTTATATCAACAAGCTTTATTGCACTTGCATCGTCCGGATTGGAAATGGCTTCCCTTGTGTTTATAATCAACGGCAATCTTCGTCGCCGCAAGAACAGCCGCAGTATTTGGCGGGCCTCTTAAGGAAATCCTTTATATTTTCCGGCAATATGTATTCATGCTGCTCCCTTTTTGTATATAGTTGCAACAATTAGTTTTAGTTTTCCGGCCCGGAAGACAGTGCGATTTTTATAACGCTTCCTAACTCAACCCATTTTTCAATGGGCGTCTGGGATACAACTGAATTTATGGCAACCCCATCAGAAGGAACATACCTAAATTCAAAGCTCAAGCCGGCGCCTAAAAGGTTAATGCTGTTTATCCATCCTTCTGCTTCTGTCTTTGTGTATCCGGACAAATTTATCACTTTTGGTTTGCCCAGCGAACGGTATATAATCAGCTCCGAGCCATCAGGCAGCGCTATGTCTGTAAAATTCTGACCAAACAGAACATTACTATTATATTCAGAGCTATACCTGCCCACTATTGAATACTGTATCTTGTTTGTTATGCACCAATCAATAAACTCGCTTTCTGGAACAGCTGTCATATCAGGAATTGAAACCGTGCCATTTTCAGTAATCCAAATGTCAAGCCTGGATTGTGCCGGTATAAAATCGTTCCTTACAGATTGATCTATTACTCTGTTGGCTTCTTTCCCGGGGACAAAAACCGAATGGAATTTAAGAGAAATTTCAGCTCCTTTTTCATTTACCTGCTTCTGCCATTCATATACATCAAGCTTTGATGCACCGGTAAAATCAGAAACAGCCACCTTCCCGATCGAGTAGTAGACAATCAACTTTTTATCTTTTGGAAGAAGATTATTTGTAAAGTTCTGTCCATACAGTTTTCCGCCTGGATATTCATCTGTGTACCTTTCAATGAAAGTAACATCCGTATAGTTCAATTGACTCCAAAGCTGAACTTCAGACTTGGTCATTTCTGAAAAATCAGGCACATAAACATTGCCGATAGAAACATAAATAGTCAGAACATCCTGCTTGTTTATCTTTGTTCCCGCCGCTATGCTCATACCGATAACTTTACCCGAGGTTTCTGTTCCCATTCTGTCAACCAAAAGGATCTTTATGTCTTTGATGCCTGCCAGGGTTGATGCATCCGACGCCGTCATGCCTATGAAATCAGGCAGTACGACAAATTCGCTTTCCGATGCCAAAGTGAGTATTACAATCTGTTTGCTATGAATATCTGTTCCGGGTTCAATATCCTGTTTGAGAACAGTACCCACCGGTTTTGAACTCACTTCATTTTTGTACTGCAGCGAAATACCTAAATTGGATGCCGCATCTATGGCTTCTTGTCGGCTCATGCCGGTGAAAACAGGCACTCTTATTGCTTTTCCAAGCGACATAGTAATCACCAGTTTGTCGGTACGATTCATTTTTGTATAACTTTGAATACTTTGGTACGAAACCCTTCCGTTTTCAACAAATTCACTGAACTCTTCAATAAATTCAACTGTGATTCCATAATCACTCATCCATCTTAGTATCTGGCTTTTTTCACTACCAAAGAAATCCGGAACTATTATAGTTTCATCAAGAACAGACGGACCAAGCGATACATAAATTCTGATTCTGTTTTTTCTGAGAAAATCATCTTCTGAACCATCCACCACTTCATAATTAATGACCAAATCTTCTTCAACAACAGAACTGTTTTCTTTTCTTACAGTTACGCCGGTAAGTTTATTATCTTCAATCCACTGGTTTATTTCAGTTAAATCCATTAATTTTATATCCGGGAATGTTATTCTCTCGTTTGGATCAGCACCTTTTGAAACTGTTACCGTCAGGTTTCCGTTTCTTCTGATTCTGGTGCCGTCCGCCGGATTGCTTCCTATGACTGCATCAGCATCAATTTCCGTGGAATACTCGTCAATATATATGACTGTCACATTGCTCTTGTCGGCCCAGGTCTTAACATCCGTTTTGCTCCATCCATTCATATCCGGCAGCTCGGTCCCCCATGCAAAAACCAGTATCAGCAAGACAGCGGCAATTAATATAGCCGATCCTGTAATTATTGAGGGAAGAAGATTTCTTTTGTGTTTTATAAATTCCTCTTCACGAAAACTCTCCGGCTTGTTGTTATTGTTCATGTCATCCAAAAAACTTTTATTACTCATTTTTCCTCCTTGAATTGTCTTAGCTTGCCATCTTCAATTCTAAGTGATATGTCGCTTTTTGCAGCTACATCATCAGAATGTGTTACCAGGATTATCGTTTTGCCGTATTCACTTGCAAGATGCTTGAATAAGTCGATGACTTCATTCGATGTCGCGGTATCAAGCGAACCTGTAGGTTCGTCTCCCAATATTAAATCAACATCCTTCGCAAGCGCCCGTGCTATTGCAATTCTCTGTTGTTCGCCGCCGGAAAGTTTTGTAACACGCCTATCGGCCTTTGTCTTGACAATTCCCATTGTACTTAAAATTTTATAGGCGATCTCTTTTCTGTTGCCTGTGAATTTGTTTTTTGCAATATCCATATTTGCTTCAACGTTTTCCAATCCGGTAAGATAATCAATAAGATTATATTTCTGGAATATGATAGCCATATGGTTTCTACGGTATTTTCCATAACCTATTTTTTTCAATTCCTTATCTTCATATCTGATACTTCCCGACTCGGGTACATCCAAGGCGCTGATCATTGACAGCAATGTTGTCTTCCCTGAACCTGATGGTCCAAGAATCGTATAGAACCTGCCTTTTTCAAAGCTATAGCTGAGCTCTTTCAAAATCATACGCTTTTTACTGCCGTCCCTGTATCCGAAACTCACATTATCCATTTCCAAAATATATTCGTTCATAATTGTTCCTCTCTTTTTCCTTTGATTCACTTACTGCATAAAATGCTGCAGTTACAATTGCAATTAGTCCTGAAGCGCCTCGCGCGGTTTGTATCTTAATATGATAAACAATGGGGCCCCTGCAGCAATGACCATAATTCCCATGCTTATCAAAAACAAATTAAAGAGTGTACTCATATCTATCGAGACGTCAAACTCCTCTGCAACACTTTCAATATCGACCTCCGGATTCATGCTTCTGTTGTCGAAATAATACGGCATAACCAGACTTGAATTGGCGTCCGTTTTTTCTTCAATAAGTTGATTTTCGGCAATCCAGGTGCCAACATACCCTGATGTCAATTGGCTTACTCCAGCCGATAAAATAAAGGCAATAACGGTAATCAATGCAATTTCAAAAATGAATTGTCCTGCGATCTTAAGTTTATTCTGTCCTGTTGATAACAACAATCCTATTTCAAATTTTCTGTCACGTATAAAAATAGTTACTACAGCTATAATAATCATTGCACCTGCGGCGAATATCACCCATATAAGAATGTTGGTTATCAATTCCATTAGATCCAGCGGTTTTGTCAGACTTTTATACTCATTATTGTTAGCGGTAAGTTTCGTGTATTGCGAAGGCAGCTTTTCAGTACTGTCAGCTATAAAGGAATCAACTGCCAATGGATCATAAAGCATAAAGTACACAGCCGAATATCCTTCCATCGGATAGAGTTCGAAGGAGTTGATTTCATGAATCATTGCAGATGTCGTAAAAAAGTTGTCTTCCGTAAATTGAGCCGCGCCCGAATATATACCTACAATGGTGCAATCCATTTTTTCCATAGAATATGATTTAAGTGAAACAGTATCATTAAGATTCAGATTATTGGCAGCAGCAAATTCTTCACTGATAATTATAACTCTATCGCCGTTTTCCAGTTCTTCTTCTGAAAAATATCTTCCTGAAGATAACGTCAGCTTACCGATTTCGAATTCGATCGGAACAAAATTTTCAGATCCGCTTAAATTAATATAAGGTCCCTCGTTATCATTCGGCAGGATTTTACCACCATCAAAATCATCATACACTATTATTTCCCCTTGCTGCACAGCGGATTTCAGTCCCGCAGCCATTGCATAGGAATTTTCAATCAGGTAAGTATTCTTAACCCTCGCATCCTTACCGATATCGTTGGCTGTCGCCCTGCTTATCTGCATCTTCGCGTATTCATCCTCCCCGATTTGATCACGCATAGCCTTCTCCCAGTCCTGTTCATACTGGACAACGGCACCAAGTTGTGTTCTGATGAATACCCGTGAACTGCTGATGCTGTTTTGAATTATAATTCCGGTGAATACCAGGCTGAAAACCAAAATCATTATAACCAGAATCATTATTGCTTTTGTCGGCTTCCTGACCAAATTCAGTACCGCGTGCTTAAATATTTTCATATCGACCTCCGTCATAAGCTGTGGTTAAAAATAACCCGTAAGTAATATACGTTTTATGTTGAAAAAAGTTCCAGATGTAAAATGTGAAAATTGCACTATATCTTTTCAGCTTGCCGCAGATGCAAAACCAATATATGGATTGAACGGAGCAGATCCGTTACCATTCACTTTCCGGCGGACTCTGATGCAAAAATTTTATTGTTTTCAATAGATTTTGTCCAAGTCATCGGTCTGCATGTCGAATGGGGGAGGATTGTAAAATACCAAGGTCTTCATTTCTTCTATCCTTTTCCTGTGGTCATCCGATTCGCCATGTATTCTGCGTATGGTTTCTTTCAGCATTTCAGAAGATCCGGATAAGACCTTATAAAACCTGGATTCGAAAAGAGATTTTTCTATGTCCGCCGCGAGTGAAAGCGCCCCCAGAAGATCGAGGTCTTTTTCGGACACCCTTCGGGCGACCTCACCTACATATTCAATCGATATCTCGAGAGGTCTGGTTTTGAAACCTCCATCGTTCAGAATCACATTCTTGCCATCGACTTTTTCCAAAAGGCTGCCGATGGTCCTGGCGTGTCCCTTTTCTTCATCCGAAAGTTCCACCCAGAAATCTTTGTATGCGGGAAACCTGGCCGCACATACCTCATATAGTCCGGACATGGCCATTTCGTAATCAATCAGCAGCTGCACTATTACTGAAGTCATTCGCAATCAACCTCCGTTAAATATTACTTATCAATGGATACTTACCCCGGAACCGGATTCATCTCACCGAAAATTCCAGCGTCATCTCTTCATTCTCATCGATCAACAAAACCGCCGCATAATCGCCCGACGGCCATCCGTTGTAAGGCTTTGAAAGGCTGAATCTGAAGACGGCATTGGTTTCATTAGGCAAAAGGTCCGTGAAATCAATTAAGGTCGCGGGATCGGTTTCAAGATAATACCATTCGCACCTTATGACTGTTCCATCCGGGGCGTTCTTTAATTCTCCGACAATATATATTTCAGGAGAATCCGTATTGAAAACATCGGTTTTTACAACAGCCTCATACCCGTCTATTTCAGATGCCATCTCCACATCGGAAAACCTGGCCGTAGTAAAGCTGAATCCTCCGCCAAGCACCAGTATGACAGCGAATACGGCGAGAAGCACCGCAAAGATTATCAAGGCTATCAGACAGCCGCTTTTCCGTTTTCTGCGAGGTGCCGTCGGACCGGCTTCCCGGCTTTCATAAACGGCCGCATCTTCGATCGGCACTTCTTTTTGTTCCGCAACCGCGGACTCCGGCAGCGAGTAGCCGCAGTTTCCGCAGTATTTTGCATTCGGTTCATTCTTCGCCCCGCATTCCGGACAAAACATAATAATACCTCCGAAAAGAATATCCTGTATTCATTATACTTGAGAATCCGGGGTTTACCAGACAAAACCCATATTCTGATAGTGCATTTTCTTATAGCAAAGGCACCGCCGACGGCAGTGCCT
>JAWOIG010000080.1:0-15350 GCA_046484775.1 Clostridia bacterium
GTCCGGAACCTCGTACGTAGCCGGCGACACCTTTGCAATGCCGGCCGCCAATGTGACTCTCTTCGCGCAATGGACAGCATTGCCGACTTTCACCGTAACCTATGACGGCAATACCAACACCGAAGGCATGGTCCCGGTAGACGGCGACAGCCCTTACCTGGTTGGAGATCTAGTCACCGTGCTTGGCAACACCGGCATGCTGACTAAGATCGGCTTCTCGTTCGTTGGCTGGAACACCGCCGCAAATGGGTCCGGAACCTCGTACGTAGCCGGCGACACCTTTGCAATGCCGGCCGCCAATGTGACTCTCTTCGCGCAATGGACAGCATTGCCGACCTACACCGTCACTTATAACCCCGGAACACAGGGCACCTTCGAGCCACAGGTCACAACTGGCCTGCTCGCCGGAGCTACCACGCCGACTGCTCCTACTGTAACCGGCAATGTCGGCTACACCTTCACCGGTTGGAGCCCGACACCCACGGCAACCGTAACAGGTGATGCCACCTACACCGCGCAGTGGGCACCCATCTACTACACCGTGACCTTTGACAGTAACGGTGGCGACACTAATGCAGATCCCGCTGCGATCACTACCATCATGTATGGCGAAGATGTCGGCACTCTGCCGGTGGCCCCAACCCGTGCAGGATACACCTTCAACGGCTGGAACACTGCCGCTAACGGGTCTGGCACAGTTTTCCTGGCAACCACACCGGTTACCGCGAACATCACTGTGTACGCACAGTGGATCGCCCTGCCGACCTACACCGTCACTTATAACCCCGGCACACAGGGTACCTTCGAGCCACAGGTCACAACCGGCCTGCTCGCCGGAGCTACCACGCCAACTGCTCCTACTGTAACCGGCAATGTCGGCTACACCTTCACCTGTTGGAGCCCGACACCCACCGCGGCTATCGGCAGCCCTATCGTAAGAATCTTCTTTATCAGGGCCTTGTTGGTGGTAAGGTCAGTCACGGAAAATCTCCCTTAAATATATCCCGGATAAGTATAACCTATCCGATGCATCAAGTCATCACTGAAAAGCCGGCTTTGTTGCTTTTCTTAAATCGCTGTTGTATAATACAAAAAACAGATTGCGATGATGAAAAGCAGTAGGTTCCAAATGTCTTAAGAGAGACGCCGGATGGTGAAAGGCGTTGGCTGCGGGGACTGAATCTCGTTTCAGAGCAGCAGGCGTGAAGGAAAGTAGCGCAGGCCGGTGGCAACACCGTTATCAATGAGAGTGAATGCTCCTTTTGGAGCATTAATCAGAGTGGTACCGCGGTCTTTTCGCCTCTGGGCGGAAGGGCTTTTTTATTGTAATGAAAAGGGGAGAAGCATGAAAGACTACAACCATTCGGCCATAGAGAAAAAATGGCAGAAGATCTGGGAAGACAACGGAACATTCATGATGGACGGGGACAAGTCAAGGCCCAATTATTACGCGCTTATCGAATTCCCATATCCTTCGGGCAAGGGGCTTCATGTGGGTCATCCAAGGCCGTACACGGCGATGGACATCGTGGCCAGGAAAAGAAGGCTCGAGGGATATAATGTGCTTTTCCCAATGGGCTGGGACGCATTCGGGCTTCCAACGGAGAATTATGCGATAAAGAACAAGATTCATCCCGCCGAGGTGACGATGAACAACATAGCCAGATTCAAGAGCCAGTGCCGGTCCATAGGATTTTCTTTCGACTGGTCGCGGGAAATCAACACGACCGACCCGTCCTACTATAAATGGACGCAATGGATTTTCCTAAAGCTGTTCGAGCACGGGCTTGCCTATAAAAAGGAGATGTCGATAAATTTCTGTACATCCTGCAAGGTAGGGCTGGCGAACGAGGAAGTCGTGAACGGGACCTGCGAGAGGTGCGGAAGCGAAGTCACCAGAAAAATGAAGAGCCAGTGGATGCTAAAGATTACCGAATATGCCGAGAGGCTGATAAACGACCTGGCTTTGGTCGATTATCCCGAGAGGGTTCTGGCCACACAGATAAACTGGATCGGAAGGTCGGAGGGAGCGGAAGTCGACTTTTGCATCGACAAAACCGATGATGTACTCAGGGTTTACACAACCAGGCCGGACACGCTGTACGGTGCCACTTACATGGTTATGTCGCCCGAGCATCCGTACATTGCGAAATACAGGGATAGGATTGATAATTATGAAGAGGTGATGGAATATGGCGGGATGGCTGCCGGAAAATCCGACCTTGAGAGAACAGAGCTGGCCAAGGAAAAGACGGGTATTGAAATAAAGGGCCTGAAAGCGGTTAACCCTGTCAACGGGGAACTGATACCCATCTGGGTTTCGGATTATGTCCTGATGTCGTATGGAACAGGGGCTATAATGGCCGTGCCCGCGCATGACCAGAGGGATTATGAGTTTGCGAAAAAATTCAAACTGCCAATAATCGAGGTCGTGGCCGGAGGAGACATAAGCAACTGTGCCTTCACTGATATAGAAAGCGGAACCATGATAAATTCCGGGATTATAGACGGAATGGATGTAAATGCAGCCAAGCAAAAGATAACGGAATATCTTGCTGATAAGGGAATAGGCGGATTCAAGGTCAATTATAAGCTGAGGGACTGGGTATTCTCAAGACAGAGGTACTGGGGTGAACCGATACCTCTTGTGCATTGCGATAAATGCGGCTGGGTCGCGATTCCGGAGTCGGAGCTGCCCTTGCTGTTACCCGAAGTGGAATTCTATGAGCCGACTGAAACAGGGGAGTCCCCGCTTGCAAATATAACGGAGTGGGTCAATACCGTGTGCCCCGCCTGCGGCGGACCGGCAAGAAGGGAAACCGACACGATGCCCCAATGGGCCGGATCCTCATGGTATTACCTCAGGTACATCGACCCGTTCAACGACAAGGAGCTTGCGTCTAGGGAAAGCCTGGAGTACTGGACACCGGTCGACTGGTACAACGGGGGGATGGAACATACGACGCTGCACTTGCTCTACTCAAGGTTCTGGCATAAATTCCTGTATGACATTGGTGTCGCCCCCACGCCCGAACCGTATAAAAAACGCACGTCCCATGGGATGATTCTTGCCGAAAACGGCGAAAAGATGTCGAAATCACAGGGGAATGTAGTCAATCCGGATGAGGTCATAGAGGAATCGGGAGCAGACACCCTCAGGATGTTCGAGATGTTCATAGGCGACTTTGAGAAAAGCGTTCCCTGGTCGGAAAACGGAGTAAAGGGGTGCAAGCGGTTCCTGGACAGGGTTTTCAGGATGATACCGATGGTTATTGACGGCGAAGGTTATTCGACTGATCTTGAAATCAGCATGCACAAGACCATAAAAAAAGTAAGCAATGATTTCGAGACGTTGAAATTCAACACCGGCATAGCCGCGCTGATGACCCTGGCAAATGACTTTTATCATAAGGGAAGCATAACCGCGGGCGAATACAGGACATTCCTGATTCTGTTGAATCCCGTTGCACCGCATATTACGGAAGAGCTGTGGCAAATTCAGGGATTCGAGGGCATGCTGAACCAGACGTCATGGCCGGCTTACGATGAATCAAAGACAATCGAAGATAATATTGAGATTGTGGTTCAGATCAACGGCAAGGTCAGGCATAAGCTGATGATACCTGCAGGATCTGACGGGGAGACAATGAAAAAGGCGGCTATGGCTGATCGTGAAGTCGGCAGGCTGCTTGAGGGAAGGGCGATAATAAAAGTAATTGTAGTGCCCGGCAAGCTGGTTAACATAGTGGTTTAACCGCACTTGCTCTCAAAAGAAAACGCGGCCGATCCGGAACATTCCGGGGATGCCATAGGAAAAAGGAACGCCGGAGCGTTCCTTTTCATATAGATATAAGGGGGAGGGTCAGTTTCCATCAGCCGGGGCATCGGGTGCAACCGGTACTTCTTCACCCGGTGCTTCAACCGGCTCTTCATATTTCACAGGGTAATCGTAGGGCTGGCCTTCGACCACCGTGAGTTCGCCGATGCCTGACATCGTATTGTAATCAAAGGTCCTGAGCGTTCCCATATGGATATAGTAGACCGTGTCGCCTATATAGGTCACTCTCGACGGCGTATAGTAATACCAGTACATGTCACGGCTATTCATTCCGGGAAGGATTCCCTTGAGGGACAGTCTTCCGTTCACTACATTGACTATGACTGCGCCTTCCTGCCATGAGGAATAATCCCTGTAGCCTTCAGAGTAGTTTATCTGTGCGCTGAACATTGCCGCGCCTTTTTCATCCCACCAGGTAAATGCCTTATGGTTGTACTGTGCCTCGGTGTACGAACCGTCCTTGCCGATTACCAGTGAATCCACTTCGATGGGATTGAATGGGTTCGACACATCGAACAGGGAAAGCTTCAGTCCGCTCCTGATGAAACCAGTGACGATTTCATTGCCGTTGGCATCCTTGGTATATATCTCCTGCGTATCGACGCCTATGCCGAGCAACAGGTTCTCACCTACGAAGTGCAGGTAATTCGAGAAGCCCGGAATCTTCAGCTCGCCGGTAACGACGGGATTCGAAGGGTTGGACAGATCGATTACGAATAAAGGATCCATGTTCCTGAATGTGACCACATAACCTGTGTTGCCGGAGAAACGCACCGCATAGATCATCTCGCCGGGGGCAAGGTTCACCAGGCTGCCGACAGTATTCATATTCCTGTCAAGAACATAAACATTATTTATTGTACCGTTCTCGGTCCACTTCGTAGTGGCTATGCGGAAGTTTCCGTTGAACTCATCCATCGAGAACTGGTTCAGCACATCCCCGTCAACTTCGCCTGTGCCTGAGTATATGACCGAGTCGCCGGCCAGTTCATATTTGAATATGGCGGTCTTGGGTTCCGCGGGAGTCGTTTGTTCAGCTGCCTGGTCGGAAGTCCCCGAACCGGAGCCGTCTTTTGCGCCTTCAATAAGCATCGGGAAGAAGTACATTGCAGGCTTGACTATGTATAGTGCGTTGTGGCTCATGTAAATCGTGCCGCCGCCGCCCATGACTGTTTCCGTCCTGACGGGTTTGCCGCCGTCTATGTCCATTACTGATATTGTCATGAAGGAGTTGTCGACGGGGTTGGGAAGGTATGAAACCTCTTCCGGGGTTATCATGGTGGTTTCATCGCCTTTTGCGCTGTCATATTTATAAGGCATTATTTCATCGGCCGCCGGCCTGGCATCCGTACCGTACATATAAACCCACTTGTTGGTTACGAGATAGAGACGCCCGTCCTTTACCCTGGAGCTGAGCATATAGCCTTCAATCTTGTATTCGCGCGCCATGACGGGGTTCGTTCTGTCGGATATGTCATAGACCTGCACGAATGTGTATGATCTGGTCGGGATATATCTTCCGGGAAGAATCGTATCGCCCGAAGAGTCCGAGGCATCCGAATCAATCATGGGATACTCATCGTATGTGTATCCGATTACCGTCAGCTTATCGCCCGTTATGAACATTTCAGCGAAACTGGACCGTGTGTCAACAGTTATTTTACCTGTGACGCTCATGTTGGCCGGGTCGGCCGCATCCACGATCACCAGAGTGTTTCCGCTTACGAAATAGATGAATCTGCCGTCATTCTTTATGACATCGGCCTCATCGATTCCCTCGACCTGGACATTTGTCTCGCCATAGCCCGAGGCGCCTTGTGAGCTGTCCTTAGAGGAAGAATTGCCCGTTGCAGCTTCAGGCACCGCGGCGCCATCCCTCATTCCATACATATAGTTGGAGGACAAAGTGCTCATATACTCGACAAGTTCGTCGAAGTCCTTGAATTTGGGAAGATCCTCGGTCCTGTCGATAGTTAGTAATTCCGCGCAGCCGGTGAAGGTCACAACCATCACGGCCAAAAGCAAAAAAGTCAGTGTCTTCACAATATATTTTTTCATTTTTCACCACTCCTGTACTGTTTTATGGCTATTAGACTAAAATGTACATGCAAAAGTTCCATAGAACAGATGGTAAAAAATCCGCTTGACCAAATGCCACTGGAAAGCGCAATTCTTATAATTTGCTTCGGGGGAATCTTTCGAAAGGGAGTTTTCAAGTCACATCTGAAGATATATCCTGAGTTCGGTTGCAAGGTCTATGTTAAGTTTAGGCTCGGGGCTCAGGGCGACATGGAACCTGTTGGTGTATGTCCTGCCGTTGATATTCTTGAATCTTATTTTTACGGGATAAAGCATGAGGTCATTTATCATATCCTCGGGAAGATAAAAGAGATAGGCGTGCTTGCCTCCTGCCTGTATTGATGTAAGCTTTGTCTCAGGGCCATCGGATACGAAATAATCCCCGAAAGTCTTGATCTCAAGGTCTATTGCGGCGGAATTACCATTGTTACCAAGGTACAGGAGCCCGGCCTTTTTTTTGGACAGCATTTCCGGAACAGCCTTACGTGATTCAAGAAGAAAAGAGGTGTTGGTGGAATAGAAACCCCTGGTCTGTATAATGGATTCTATGACTTCGGCAAGCGCGGCAGGCTCGGATACGGGCCGTATGAGAGGAATGTGTTTCCTCGAGTCCCTCACTGATATGAAGAGCATGATTGAAATAACTGCAAAGAACAGGAATAACACTGCTAGAAGAATCCCAAGCATAACGGTTTCATTGTAAATCAGATTTTCATATGGCATTTGAATCACTCCTTAACTTGCTTTTCATTATACCTTATGCACGAGAAAAAAAACAGCGCCGCAGATATGACGGCGAGCGACAGCGGTATTAAGAAACGAAGGGGAAACGATGCGCGGGTTTCCGGGCCAAAGTCCGTTATTTTATGTAGTTCCATTGAAGGAGATGACGCCCGGGACTCAGCGGCCACTATATATGATGAGCCGATTTCCACGCCATTATATATATAGGTAACCGCCCCGACAATTTCTCCTTTTTCCGGATTATTATCCGCACCGGCATATTTGGCGAGCCTGGTCGACAGTTTCCAAAGGGATTCATTCCTTGGCATCAGGTATTCAAGTCCCATTGCCGAGGCAACCGGATAATCGAATTCATCGGTGATGCGTCCGGTCAGGATTTGCCCCGCATACGCTACAGGCTGTACGGAAAATTCTTCGAATGCCTTTTTCATCAGCCCGAGGGACAATTCGGCGGAAGCAGCGCGCGAGGGCATGTTTGCGACAACGCATATTAATTCGCGCCCGGTGTAATCGTGGGCTGCGCTGACCAAAGTGTATTTGGCTTTGCTTGTATAACCGGTCTTGACGCCTGTTACAAGAAAGTCGGTTCCATCGTTTTGGCCGAGGATCGGATTTGAATTTCTAAGAGTGACCATGCCGGTTCTCTTGTTGGATGCGGGCAGAGTGTATTCATATTTGCCGACAATTGTAGTAAAAGCATAGTTTTCAAGCGCCTTGCGGGTTATCATGGCAAGATCGTAGGGCGTCGTGTAATGCTCGTCGTCATGAAGGCCGTGCGGATTTGTAAAATGAGTGTCAAGGGCACCGGCATCCGCCGCCTTTTCATTCATCATATTTGAGAAGTTTTCGACAGTTCCCCCGATGTTCTCGGCGATAGCCACCGCGACATCATTGGCGCTTCTCAGGAGCAGGGCGTTAAGCATATCGTACATCTGCATCTGTTCGCCTTCGGAAAGGGGAAGCCTGACCGCGCCCGATTCCATGGGTCCCACGGCTTTTGCGGATGCAGTCACAACCGTTGTGATCCCAGAATTGGCAAGCGCCGTGAATGCCGTCAGTATCTTGGTTGTGCTTGCCGGGAAAATCCTGGCGTCTGAATTCTGCCCGAGCAGCACGGCTCCGGTATCCTGGTCAATAACAATGTAATAATAGCTGCTTGAATCGTCGGATTCAGCCGATACGACGGGGACGGCTGCAAATATCAAAATAAACACTATAAGGATAGCTGAGGTCATCTTTTGTATCATGTCTACAGTATACCAAAAAAACCGGATAATTAAATAGTGAAATTATGACAAAAAAAGGAAATTATGGGTTTGTATAGAAGTATATTGCATAAGGCGGACAGTTCCGGATTTCCGATGGTCCGTAATCGGGTGGGAAGTTGAATAAAACAGGCAGGATAATATTGATACTGACAATAATGGCATTGGTTGCCGTTACCATTGCGATGGCTGTGGCACGGGCTGTCAACAGCAGGGATTTCATTAGCCGGGAGGTGGGAACCGGCATTGTTTCAGCACCTATAGTTAAGAATACCGTCAGGATATATGTCGCGGGAGAAGTCGTCAGCCCGGGCATAATCGAGATTGAAAAAGGCAGTACGATCCTTGACGCGGTCGAGGCATGCGGG
This sequence comes from Clostridia bacterium, assembly GCA_046484775.1. Lineage (GTDB taxonomy): Bacteria > Bacillota > Clostridia > DUPQ01 > DUPQ01 > JAFGQE01. The sequence goes on from JAWOIG010000080.1 coordinate 8,295, forward strand.
GGATTTACGGAAGACGCCAGCCCGAATATAAACCTCGTATATGTGCTCAATAAAAACGTCACGCTCGTAATAAAGTCCAACCGGGATGGCGGAGGTGCAGCCATATTGGAAAATGCAGGAGAGGCGGTTGTAATAGAGGAAGAAAACGGTATCATCGAGGGAAGGATAAACATTAATAATGCTGATATCGATGCCCTGTGCATGCTGCCGGGGATAGGGGAGGCGACTGCGGCGGATATAATCAGCCACCGGGAAAAGCATGGAAGATTCAATAAAATCGAGGACATTATGAATGTCAAAGGTATAAAAGAGAGCAAATTTGAAAAAATAGAGGATTACATTTGCGTAGAATAGAATATAATGAAATAGCATCGGTTGAACATATTTTCCTGAACTTCCTGTTGACACTCAAAACATAATAATATAGCATTACTGATAACGAATTTTTTTAGCTGTGGAGGGTTGAGATGTCCGGTTTTATCATAATGGGGGCGGCTGTCGTCGTCACGTTGCTGTTCGCTGCATATAATTTCAGAAAAGTAAAAAAGCTTGACGGTGGAACCGAATTGATGGAAGAGATAGCGCTGGCAATAAGGGAAGGTGCCAATACCTTCCTTTTACACGAGCTCAAGGCAATGTACAAGATAGCCATACTGGTCGCGGTTCTTCTCGCTGTGGTTGTCAACTGGTATGTCGGCGTTGCATTCATAATCGGAGCGGTCATGAGCGGAACCGCCGGTTTCGTGGGGATGAGAATTGCAACATATGCCAATGTCAGGGTTTCGAACACGGCAAGGATAACAAAGAGCCTGGGCAGCACGCTCAAGGTTGCTTTCCAGGGCGGAAGCGTCATGGGACTGAGCGTGGGCGGATTCGCAATGCTCGGTCTTTTGATTGTCTTCGTTGTTTTCGGAAAGATCATGGGTCAGATGGAAGCCGCGAACCTGACGATAGTCACGAACTGGATAGGGGTTAATTACATACCGTTCGCAATGACCGTGGCAGGTTATGCACTCGGCTGTTCGCTTATCGCCCTTTTTGACAGGATTGGCGGAGGTATTTATACGAAGGCCGCCGATATGGGTGCAGACCTCGTAGGTAAAACCGAAGCGAGGATACCCGAGGACGACCCGAGGAATCCTGCGACAATAGCAGACAACGTGGGTGATAACGTAGGGGACGTAGCCGGTCTCGGCGCGGATCTTCTTGAAAGTTATGTCGGTGCCATAATTTCGAGCATCGCCCTGGCGGCATATCTGTTCTTCATATTGAACAGCAAGCAGGCAGGTTCGATACCGGACTCGCTGGTGGATAAACTCATGATGTTCCCTGTGATGTTCGCGTCGATAGGTCTGATATCGTGCGCAGCGGGAATATTGTTCCTGATACTCAAGAAAGTTTCGGACAAACCGCACAAGGAGCTCAATATATCGGTATGGGTGTCCGCGGGAATAACCATAGTGGCAAACGGAATATTCACATATTTCTTCTTCAGGAGCGAAAGCGCTTCGATAGGCAACATCGGCTTCAACGTCGGCGCCCTTTCGCCATGGATTGCAGCCGTTACGGGAATCCTGAGCGGCGTGCTCATAGGCCTTGTGGCCGAGTACTATACCAGTTATGATTACAAACCCACCATACATATAGCGAAATCATCCGTTCAGGGGACAGCCCTGACGATAACGACAGGCCTCAGCAACGGAATGAAATCCGTTCTCCTTCCTGTTGTAATTCTCGGAGTGGCGATCATATCGTCATACTATTTCGCAGGGATATACGGTGTTACGATGGCTGCCATAGGCATGCTGTCATTTGTAGCCGCAACAGTTTCCGTCGATACATATGGGCCCATTGCGGATAATGCGGGCGGTATCAGCGAAATGTCGAAGCTTGAGCCAGCCGTAAGGAAAATCACGGACAAACTGGACTCGGTCGGAAATACAACGGCTGCGATAGGAAAAGGTTTCGCAATAGGGTCGGCGGCGCTTGCCGCGCTGTCCCTCCTGGCATCATACCTTTATTCTCAGGTCGATGCGAGCAGTGCGAAATTGTTCGAACTTCTTCTGGATGTAATCAATCCGCTTACACTGGCAGGTGCGCTGGTGGGCGGTGCCATACCATATTTTTTCTCGGGACTTCTAATTGACTCTGTGGCAAAGGCAGCCGGCAAGATGGTTGAAGAGGTCAGGCGGCAGTTCCGTGCTTTCCCGGGAATTCTCACAGGTGATGAAAAGCCGGATTACAATGAATGCATAAGAATATCCTCCGAAGGAGCCCTTAAGGAAATGGCTCTACCGGCGGCTATAGCGATACTTCCTCCCCTGGTAGGCGGATTTATGTTCGGTGCTGAATTCGTCGGAGGACTGCTGATAGGAACCCTGCTGTCGGGAATAATGCTTGCCTTGTTCACGGCGAATTCCGGAGGTTCATGGGATAATGCGAAGAAGTTCGTCGAGACAGGCGGGGTAGAGGGACATGAGAAGGGAAGCGAAACGCACAGTTCCACGATAATAGGGGATACGGTCGGCGACCCGCTCAAGGATACCGTCGGTCCGTCGCTGGATATACTTATAAAAATAATGTCTGTTGTCTCGCTGATAGGCGCGTCCATATTTCAGAAGGTCAATCTGTTCAATCTTCTGGGCATTGCGGACTGGTTCAGATAAGGGGGAAAGATGAAACTTATCAGATTTGAAAAGGACGGCATCGTCGGGTACGGCGTGCTTGAGAATGATAAGGTCAGGGTTTTGAAGGGCGGCTTCCAGGGTGAGGCTGCCTTTTCGGGTGTCGAATACAGGCTTTTGGAAGTTCGTTTGCTTATACCCGTAGAACCGGGAAAGATTATAGCTGTAGGACTGAACTACATTGACCACATTAAAGAATTCGGCGACAGACCGGTACCGGAAAACCCTACTTTGTTCATCAAGCTGAATAATACCGTAATTGGTCCGGGCGAGGATATAATTCTCCCAAAGGGTTATGAACGGGTGGATTTCGAGGCTGAGCTGGCAGTGGTAATATCGAGGCACTGCCATGAGGTATCGGCTGAGGAAGCCCCGGGATATATTCTTGGCGCAACATGCCTTAACGATGTCACCGAAAGGGTAATCCAGAAAAAGGACGGGCAGTGGACAAGGGGAAAGAACTTTCCGACCTTCTGTCCAATCGGGCCGTGGATTGAAACGGATGCCGACATAGGAAATCTGGAAATCAGGTCAATTTTGAACGGAAAGGTCATGCAAAGCTCGAATACAAAACATCAGATTTGGAATCCATATGAGCTGGTAAGCTTCATATCAAGGTCCATACCCCTCGAGGCAGGGGATGTCGTAGCCACAGGAACTCCTTCGGGAGTATCATCGATGAGCCCCGGGGACGAGATTTCCATAGAAATCCAGGACGTCGGCACCCTGACAAATCGCGTCAGGGAATAAACCGCAAATTCAAAATATTAATAACACGCTTTGATACATCAACGAATTTTTCAAACAGTTGCCTTGGGCAACTGTTTGAAAAAAATAATACAAAATATTAAGAAATAGCTTGATATAAGCCTTTTTGTGCTTTTTGGGCGTCAAGAATCAGAGTAAATAGCAATAAAAAACGACAAAAACATCAAACAGTTGCCCAAGGCAACTGTTTGATGCTAACCGTGCAGACTATTCCCGCAAATCATTTTTTTATGTTTTGTATTCGGCTGTTATCTTATAAAAGCGTTCAGTGGATACTTTATCCGGATAATATCTTAGTAAATATACTTGATCGGTTTATCGAGTTCTTCAATTCCGCGGCGACATATCAAACTGCATATACTGCGACAATGAAGCTTATTGTTGAAAACAAATTGCATAGACAATGGAATACAATCGAAATGTATATATTTTTCTTTTTCCAAGCAATATAAGCGACAGGAAGAAAGATAATGATTCGAAACAAATTATTGAACGGAAGCCAAAAATGATAGAGCGAAAATAGTACGGTTATCATTAGGGGAGCCCATTTTCCGAATCTGCTTATTTTTGATGTAAGGTATCCTCTGAAAAATAGCTCTTCAACAATCGGACCAATAATAACATTAAACAAGAAATAAGCAACAAAGGTTAAAAGCAGTATATTCTTTGAGTATTGCTTAAGGTAGTCCAAATTGTTCCAATCAAAATATGCGGGCATAATATGAGCCAATTTATCGGCAAGGGGTGCTGTCAACATTATTTCTAGTGGAGCTATGGTTACAGTTACAAGTCCGGCAAACCCAAAGAATAAAATACCGTAAATAAGTATTTTCCACCAGCTCATTTTCTTATGATTTTCAAATGCGCTTTTTAGCGAATAGCTTCCATATTTCTTTTTGCTTGCACGAAGCACCACAACTAACTCTATAGGCATTAGAATCACAGTCGCCAAAATAAAGAATAGCAAAATCGATGGAATGGTTTTTTGTAATTGCCCTGCTATTATATATGTTATGGTTAACAGTGCGGTAGGAATAAATATCAGCCCAAACAATTTTGATAAGCTTAAATTTTCTTGTATCTCCGAAATTGATTTTTTCATATATAACCTTTCCTTTAGCGCAAATATTTTATATCTTAATCATAACCGTTTAAATCAATATCTTGGTTTGCACCTAAATAGTGCTTGACGAACACAGGACCTAAAGTCTTGCTTTACCTGATTCAGCTCGCCGGTAATTAGGGACATGTACCCACCCCGCAAATATTGAATGTTTTCAGCCCATCCTGCAGCAGCTGGTGCCGAATATCTAAAATCCCATGCTATACAGCTGCGCTAAATAACAAAAAGGAAACCTTCCTTTTGGAAAGTTCCCTTGGGATAGCTTTTATTTTTATAAGATTTTTTATAATTTCGGGATCTCCTTTATGAGGTTCGGGATGATCTCGAACAGGTCTCCGACGACGGCTATGTCCGCTATCTGCATCATCGGAGTGTCGGGGTTCTTGTCTATGGCGATGATGAGGTCGGAGGACTGCATTCCGACAAGGTGCTGTATCTGGCCTGATATTCCGCAGGCAACGTAAACTTTTGTCTGGACCGTCTGGCCTGTCTGGCCGACCTGATGCGCATAAGCTATCCATCCGGCATCCACGGCGGCTCTGCTTGCGCCGACCGCTCCGCCTACCTTTGCGGCGAGCTGCCTCAGGAGGTCGAATCCCTGCGGCCCCTTCATGCCCCTGCCTCCTGATATTATTATCTGGGCGTCCGCAAGATTGACGGTGTTCTCCATGTTGTGGAAGACTTCGAGTATTTTCTTGATTCCGACCGCATCGGAGTCTTCCACCGGCTCTACAACTGTTTCTCCCTTGCGGGTGTAATCGGGTTCCGGGGCCTTCATGACCCTTGGCCTGACCGTTGACATCTGGGGACGATGATTCGACGACCGGATGGTTGCCATTATGTTGCCACCGAAAGCCGGTCTTGTCTGAAGGAGATCGCCGTTTTCAAGATCAATGGACAGTTCCGTGCAGTCGGCGGTAAGTCCGCAATTGGTGCTCACTGCAACTCTTGGGATAAGTGCGCGGCCCCGTGTGGTGGCGCCGCAAATAACGACTTCGGGCTTGTATTTCTTAATAAGCCTTCCAAGTATCTTGGCTTCAAGCTCGTCATTGAAATCATTGAGCCGGGGGTCGTCGACAACTATAACCTTGTCGGCTCCGTAGGCATACAGGTTCTCCGCTTTTCCGGATATTCCCGAACCGGTCGCCACGACCCAGACCTGGCTGCCGCGCGCATCGGCCAGCGGCCTGGCTGCGCCGATCAATTCATGCGTGACCTGCTGGATTTCGCCCGAAAGCTGTTCCGCCACGACCCAGATATTTGCATATTGCTTCTTGTCGTTTTCTGTCAATGCTATCATCTATCATTCTCCTCGATTCACAGTATGCTGCGCAGACGAAGTTCCCTGAACAGGTCTTTTGCGCATTGCTCTGACGAGCCTTCAATTTTTTTAGTGCTTGTATGCCTCGGAGGCGGGGGATTGGTCTTGACAACCCTTGTGGGCGACCCGTCAAGGCCGATCTTCGTTTCATCGGCGCCGATGTCGGCGGGCTTCCATACCGGAACTTCGACATTTTCCGATGCGAGGCGTCCCCTCAAAGTGGGAACCCTTGGTATATTGATGCCTTTTACGACCGTGATAACAGCCGGAAGGTTCATTTCGCAAATGTCATAGCCGTCCTCGTGCATTCTTCTTACGGTTATGCTGCCGGGGGATAGGTCGTCGACCGCCATGACATAAGTGGCCTGCATCCATTCAAGATGGGCTGCGATTCCGGGGCCTACCTGTGCGGTATCGCCGTCGATTGCCTGATTGCCGCAGATTACAAGATCGACTCCGCCGATTTTTTCAATTGCCTTGGCAAGTGCATAGCTCGTAGCCCAGGTGTCGGATCCGCCGAATGCCCTGTCGCTGAGCAGTATTGCCTTGTCGGCGCCCACGGATATGCTTTCCCTCAGTATATTCTCGGCCTTCGGAGGACCCATTGACAGGGTAATGACCTCGCCGCCGAACTTTTTTCTTAATTTGACCGCTTCCTCGACAGCATATGTATCGAACGGATTGAGGATGGCCTGAACCCCCTCGCGGACGATTCTTTTGGTTTCAGGGTCTATCTTTGCGTCTGTGGTACCGGGCACCTGTTTTATACAGACAACGATCTTCATTGCGTTTCCTCCTTAGCTAAGCGACTTATTCCATAAGCCGGTGATTTTGTCATACTGGTATTTGAATCCGAGCAGCGACAGGTATACACCGCATTTCGGGTAGAGGCGGTGCAGAAGTTCCAGCGTTGCAATCGGGTCGAATTCCGTATCCTCGGGAATTTCATAACCGACGGCGTCGGACAGCAGATGAAGCTTCTTGCTCATCCATGCCTCAATGATGACGGGTACGTCGGGATAGGTCTCCAGAAGCTTGTCAACGATGACATTCTTCTCGATGATGGGCTGGGTGATTATGAATGTAGCCCCCGCGTCCATCTTTCGGGTCATCTTGGCAAATTCATGTTCCTCTGGTTCGTATGGATTGAATGCGACTCC
>JAWOIG010000113.1:0-16312 GCA_046484775.1 Clostridia bacterium
GCCCTGATTCTTCTGGCATTGTCTGGCCTGCTGCTCTTTATATTCGGGAGCAAGGCCGCGGCCAATGTCAGTACGAGACGAATCGGAGGAGCAGATGATGGGAGACCTTATGAACAGCGATACCTGTGGTCCATTGACTATACTTTCAGAGATGATGACGGGGTGCTTCGCGAAGGCCATACGCAGAAACGTGGAAGTGATATGATGGTCATTGCGGACGACACCGCCCGATATTTTGAATTCGCACCATTTATAAATATGCTCGAAAGCGAGACGGAACCCGGATTCGGCCAGCTGATGTATATCGGTCTCGGGCTCCTGCTGATTCTGGTGATGAACGGCAAAAGGAAGAAAAGAAAAAGTCCGCATAAAGCCATCAGAAAGCCCGATGGTTCCATCGATGTCCCGGCCCTCGATGACTATGACGACAGCGTCGAGGAAGTCTATCACGAAAAATCCACGGACTGACCCACCCCCACAACAACGGCAAAACATTCCGGGGTGGGGAATCATCCCAGGGACAATTCCCCGAAAAGTGGGGAAACATCCCAGGGACAATTCCCCAGTTCCCCAGGGACAATTCCCCAGTTCCCAAGGACAATTTGTCGGCTCGAAAATATTTTTTTAAATTTATATTGCTGGTATAATTTTGAGCAAAATTTAACTTTTGGTTTATTCTTTTCTTATGATTATGATGCAATAATCGGATCATGTCGTATATTCGTTTTTTGATAGATAATGGTATATATCATATTTACAACAGAGGCAACGGCAAAATGTTTATTTTTCCGACTGATGCGGACAAACGTTTTTTTCTGAGTCAGATAAAAAAAGCGCAGAAATTGATGAAATTTGAAATTTTAGCTTACTGCATCATGGATAACCATTATCATTTGATAATCAAAGACAATGGCAGGCTGCTTTCTGCCATTATCGGGATAATACAAGAAAATTATGCAAAATACTTCAACGGCAAATATGAACATTCGGGGCATGTTTTCGAAGGAATATTCAAATCCAATCCAGTCACTGGATTCATTGGCTTTTCCCGTTTACTTCGGTACATTGAGCGGAACCCCCTGGTTGCCCGAATGGTCCTTAGTCTTGCGGAATACCGATTCAGTTCCTATAACCCGGCGAATGACGTATATGATTTGGTAAATTATGAATATGTGATGAATGAATTCAGGGAGCATATGGACATTTCTTATGAGGAATATCTTGATTGCAGCAAAGAAGATGGAATGCTCTGCGAATTTGAAGTAAACCGAATGGGCGATGAAAAGGCGGCCAATCTTTTCAGTGAAATAAAAACGGTGATGTTTGATTCTGTTACTCATAATTTGGACGACATAAGTATCAATCAGCAAAAGGAATTCATAGGCATTTTGAAATATAACGGATTTTCGATAAGGCAGATAAAAGAATTAACAGGCTGGTCACATAATAGAATTGATAAAATAAAATGCAATAAAGAATACTTATAGAAAAGTAGGGAAACATCCCTGGGATAACTCCCTGCCTGGGATAACTCCCTGCCTAGGATAACTCCCTGGAAAGCAGGGAGTTATCCCAGGGATGATTTATCGAGTGCCGAGGAGCCAGTCGAGGAGGATTTGGTTGAAGGGCGCGGGATGTGTTTCCATGGGGCAGTGGCCGGCGTCTTCAATGATTTCCAGGGTCATGCTGTTCAGGATAAACCGCAGCGCGTATGCATCATCGACGGGCACCCAGGCGTCCTGCCCGCCCCAGATCGAGAGGACGGGAATCCTGGTGTCGTTCAACGTCCATAGCGATTCGCGCGTTGTGGATGTTGATGTCCTGACCATATCGACAAGGGTTTTTTCGGTTTTGGAAATCATCAGCGGTCTGCTGTAACCGGCAGTCTCCTCATCGGTTGGCTCTCGTCCGTATGCCGACTCAAGGAATGACTTGAGCCGGGGTTCCCTCAGGAACAGATACCTGAGTCCAACCTGAATCCAGCGGACGGCGGGAGGATATTCCATAATTGCCACACCGCGGTTTGTCGAAGAGATTACAGCTGCATCGACATATACAATGGCCTGAGTTCTGCGTGAATCCTGCAAAGCCATTTCGGTGATTGTGCCGCCGCCCATCGAGTGTCCCGCCAGAATCCATTCTTCATCAGAGCCAACACCCTGTTCCGCCATGAAGGCATCGAGAAATTCCCATAAAAGCTCGGCGCGGTTGCTCTGCGAGTGATCGAAGCCTGCATCCCTTGAACTATAGCCGAAACCGGGCAAATCGACTGCTACAACATCATATCCGGAGCCTGCAAGGGCACCCACCTGACTGCGCCATGAAAATGTCGACCCGCCCATGCCATGCACCAGCAGAATATTTCCGGCTTTAAGGCCCGATCCTTCCGAAGGCCTGTATATATAATGGATGGAAACATCATCCAAGGATATCCGCCCGCTGTCGTCAAAGGGCAGTATCTCCATCTCTCCGCCTCCATAAAGCGGTATAAGAAAAGGAAGTATTTGCAAGCCGAGGATGACTGCCAGGACGATTACAAGTATTTTTTTTATTTTTCCGGACATGCTCCGTTACCTCCCTGTGCGTGGTGTACTCATTGTGATTGAATGAAAAATCCGGGTATGAATATATTATGATGGAAAAACCCAAATAAAAAAAGACGAATTATTTCTCTTTGAAAAATCCGGCGGGATTTGTCAGCCGGATTGCTTGCTTTTTATTAGAAGGAGGTATTGCATGGGATATATAATGGCAAAGGATTTTCCCGATGATCTGCTGTATGAGGAAAAAGGTCCATTTGTTTCGCTTTATCAGCCAACTTACAGATATTCACCCGACAACAGGCAGGATCCGATAGTGTTTAGAAATCTGCTTGGCGGAATTTCGGAAGCGCTTGAGGAGAACTATCCAAAGGAAGACATTGCGGCCGTCCTTGCGCCGCTGGAAGAAATAAAAAATGACACATTTTTCTGGAAGGACAACCTCGATGGGCTTGCGGTTCTCGCCAATCCCGAGAGATGCGTCGTTTACCGTCTCCGAATGCCTGTAAAGGAACACTTTACAGCCGGAGGCAGCCTTTACATCAAGCCGTTAATCCGATATTTTGGTTCAACCGACAAATTTCTCATTCTGGGGATCAGCAGGGACAGGTTTTTGCTGTTTGAAGGAAACAAACACGGCATTGATGAAGTTGAGTTTTCTCCCGGACAGCCGTCGACGCTGGAAGGGGTTCTTGGAAATGAGACCGGCGAATCATATCTTTCATATGCTTTCTACGGGGGCACGGGTGCAAGGCCCATGTACCATGGCCACAATGACAGGAAGGCGGAGGAAGAAAAGGATACGGAAAAGTTCTTCAGGTACATGGACCGGTTTGTCTATGAAAATTACTCAAAGGACACAGCCATGCCGCTTATCCTTGCCGGGTTGCCCGAACATATATCCGAATTCAGGAAAATAAGCAGGAATCCACATCTTGCCGATGAAGACATCAGGGAATCGCTGGCGGTGCTGGACAAGGATCTGCTTGAAGAAGCGGTCCGGAACATGGCAGAAGGAATGAACATGGAAAAGGCGCAGAAGCTGGCCGATTCGTTCTATGTTCTGGCAGGAAAAGACCTGGCGTCGGATAATATAGAGCGAATTGCGTCATTTATAGTAAACAACAGGATAGAAACGATAATGATTGAGGCGGACAGGACAATTCCCGGCTGGGTCGATATGAAATCGGGTGATGTGCATTATACCAAGGATGCCGGCCCGGGAGGCGGGGATGTGCTTGATGATCTGGCGGAAATGATAATCAAGTTAAAAGGCAGGGTGTTTGTCATGCCAAGTGAGAGCATGCCGGCGAAAACGGGAATAGCCGCCATATTCAGGTACTGAGAAGAGCTTTCCAATCAATACGGTTGTCAGGCGAATGCAAAGGCAGCGGTCCGGTTGGTCAGTCAAAATCCCCGGGATCAGGCTTCTGCCTTGACTCCTCGATAATTGCTTTGAATGAGTGGTTGGCTCCGTTCCAGAAATAGAGGAGGCCAACCAAAACATATATTATGTCAAAATAACGTATGTCGAGAGCAAAAAGCAACCTCAGGGTCTTCAGCACGACCGGCAGGGTCGAGGCATAGCATGCCATTGCGTAGGAACGGGTAAAACTGATTCTAATCCGCTTGAACGACAGGAAGATATTACCGATTGACGAAATGAAGAACGCCCCGATCATATTGAAAAGTATGAATATTATGATGAACAGCACTATGAAGATTATATTGCTTAGTGTAACGAGTCCAAGATATTTCGAAAAACTACTCTTATCCGTGCCTTCGGGAAAAACAGCCGCATACGGGATGTCCTGTTTTGAAAACGGCGTCTTGATCAGGACGGAATCCGAATCCATGAGGAGGGCTGACTCATATTCCCTCAGGTCATATTCCGCAATTGAGTCTGTTTCGTCGAATATGACTGCCAGGGCCTTGCCGGGTTCGTCTATCATACGAACGGGCCCGCCGGTACCCGTGGTCATTTTACCGTCGGATATTACAAAATCAGGGGCACTTTCCTCATAAACCTTGTAAAATTCCTTGACCGACCTGTCAACGGCGAAGGCTGCGGGCAAAACTGCGACTATCGAGAGAAGGAACGATAAAAGCAATAGATATAGAACGGCCCTTCCGGCCGGAAGCCTGTCAAGGACACTATAGTATCTGAAGTCCGTCAAGGTCTTGATGAATACCTTCGGGAATTTAAGAAGGCTTCGCGGGAATTTTTTCATATGGCATTTCCTTTCGCAACGCATATATTATATCAGCAGACCGGCCGGCAAGCCAATGTATTCAACTGATTGCGTTTGTAAATAAATAGAATCAAGACTATAATCAAGATAACATAATTCAAATGAGGTTTGCCGATGGGACAGATTGACATGTACACGGCCGTTCTTGCTTACTCCGTATCCAATTTCATCGGATTATTTGTCATGTTATTCGTGACGTTCCGGTTCCGCAAGGATTTCAAGAGCCTTGTCGATTTTTTGTTTTTCTTCTTGTTTTCATTCGCTGGTTCGACGTTGGTCTTATTGAGGGGAAGCCTGCCCGACATAGTCGGCGTAGTTTTGGCGAATACAATTATTCTTGCCGGAAAAATATCGCTGCTTCACGGTATAATTGAATTTTATAAGATCAGGATAAAATATGCAGTCTACATAATGCTGCTGTTCGTTGCGCTTGCCGGGCTCATTGTCTTTACTTATTTGATGCCAAGCGTAACCTTCAGGATATACATAATAGCGGGATTTTCGGCTGCAATCCACCTAGCGGCAGCGTTGAATATCCTAAGAGTAAAGATATTGGCAAAACCATGGGCCAGCATGATGTTCCTGGTCAACGTAGTATTCTTCATAATGAACATAATCAGGATTACAGTCCAGGTTATTACAGCCGAATCCGATCCGTCATTTTTTGCCTATAGTTATGATGCCGTGATGGTGCTGTTCAACGCGGTGTTCGTCCCCATTTACCTTTCGGGCATATTGTCGATGATAAACTCAAAGTACATGGAGGAATTGACAAAGATGAAGGCCGAGGTCGAGTTCTTTGCGAACATATACAGGATATCGCCGGTTCCGGTCATGATGGTTTCGGCAAAGCAGATTATAATGCATGCCAACCAGTCGCTGTGTGAAACAGTTGCCATTGACGAAGAGGATTTGATTGGCAGGGACTGGGTGGGGACTTTTGTATGCAGCACGCACAGGCAGAAGGTGCGGGATTGCATCAGGAAGATCAACGGGATGAAGATGAAGGACTGCAACTCGGGATTCATCGAAATAACGGGAAGCGGACTGGCGAGGATTTCCGTTGAAGTCGTGATGGAATCGCATTACGACGAATTTGGGTTCATCGATTACTATATCGTATTCTTCCACGACCTGACGGAGATCAACGAGGTATATGACAAGGCAATCGAGGCTGAGAGAAGCAAGAATATACTGCTTTCGAACATCCCCGGTTTTGCATATAGGTGCAGGCCGGACAGGGAATGGACCATGGAGGTGCTGAGCGACAGTTTCGAGGAAATGACCGGCTATGAGCCCGGTGAGGTTGTTGGGAACAATGACATATCTTTCAATGAGTTGATTGTAGAGGAATACAGGGATACCGTATGGGATGAATGGAATGTGTGTCTGAAAGAGAACAGGCCGTTCGTCGGGGAGTACAAGATAAGGAAGAAGGATGGAAGCGAAATCTGGGTCTGGGAGCACGGCTCTGCGATTTTCGGTCCGCAAGGCAATGATGTCGAGGCTCTTGAAGGCTTCATAATGGATATAACGGACATGAAGGAGCTCGAGCAGATCAATCTGCAGATGGAGCGGCACATCAGGGAGCGGCAGAAGCTCGAGGCGGTCGACACGCTGGCTTCGGGAGTGGCCCATGAGATCAACAATCCCATCAATGGAATAATGAATTATGGACAGCTGCTTATCGATATGCTGGGGCCGGAGCACGAGGTATCTGGGTATGCGGCTGAGATAATCCATGAGTCCGAACGGGTGTCGGCGATTGTTAGGAATCTACTGCAGTTTTCAAGGCACAGCACGGAGGAATATGAGAAGACTGATGTGCGCGGGATGGTTGAGCAGACGTTGTCGCTTGTAAGGACAATTCTAAGGCAGGATCAGATTGACCTTCGGGTCGATATTCCGGCAGGGCTGCCGGAAATCAGCTGCAGAAGCCAGCAGATACAGCAGGTTATAATGAATCTTATGACTAATGCGAGGGATGCGCTCAACAGAAAGTATGAAGGACATGACGCTGAAAAGAGTATATTGCTCACCTGCCGTGAAATAACCAGGGACGACAGGAAATGGCTCAGAATGACCGTCGAGGACCACGGCGACGGGATTTCGGAATCCGCCAGGGACAAGATCTTCGAGCCGTTCTTTACAACAAAAGGAAGGGCCGAGGGAACAGGTCTTGGTCTTGCCATCAGTTATGGTATTGTAAAAGAGCATGGCGGCCGGCTGTCATATGATACAAAGGAAGGCGAATTCACAAGATTCTACATGGATCTCCCCATGGAACTCAATTAGGTTCATTCAACAGATATTAAGCAGTAAATATTACGGGATTCATTCCATTGATAGTATATTTTCAACGATGTCAAGGAACTCATTGACTTTTTTAGCTGAGGTTGTGTCGGTCACATCGGCCATGACGATGTCGCATGGCGCAAGTTCGCGATATATTTTCATAAGGTCTGTTTCGATCTCGCGGATTGACTTGCTTTCCAGCTCCAGCGGTGGATAGAACACGGCCCGTCTGGCATCATGGAAGATAGCCCTGGCACGCTTCATATCCGACATCATACCCATGTCTATGTAGCCCATTTTATCGATTTTCCTAAGGACATCCAGATATGGTGTAACGTTCCAATTGCAGGTGTGGATTCCGAATCTGTCGTATTCCATCGACAGCATTCTATCGTAAGGCAGCACGAATTCTTCATATGCATCGGGCGATACCATGTTCATTACACAATTGCTCATTGAGAGAAGGTTGACGTCAAATCCGGATCTTCGCTGCCTCGCTTGCACCAACTTAGAAACCATGAGTATAGTCTCCGCTATGTGTCTGAACAGGTGATGGGCGAATCCGGGGTCGTCGTATATGTCCATGAAAATATCGCTGCCCCTGAGTTTCAATGCTATGTTCAGTATGCCCTGGTAGTTCAGGTATCCGTGAACGCAGCCGAAATTGCTTTGAATGACATCCATCTGCCCAAGAAGTTGCTGCACGATTGGGGATGAAGCAGGATCCGGGTTTTCGAGTTTTTCCAGGTGTTCCTTGGAGAGAAACTGTCCGGGCAGATTGTCCGGCCAGTCATCGGGAAAATAGCGGACATCCAGACCGTATATCATTGGGATAAGCTTGATGCCATGGACGCCCGAGATGGTGGCACAGGTTTTTTCAATCCCGTTTTCAAAGGTTGTTCTGAAATAGGGCAGGCGGGGAAAGGAATCCTGAAGATAAGTCTTCATTTTTATCAGCGATTCGTAACGATAAAGTGGATCCATATGCCACTTTTCTGAAAAATCAATGCCAAGCCTTGCATGGTACCAGCGGGGAATGAAACCCAGCGATACCCGAAGGTCCGGTTCGTCGCCTGTGCACGGTTCCCTGGTTGCGGGCCCGCTTATCGGTATATGGTTTCTCAGCCTGTAATCGTTCATCTAAGCCATCCTGTAAATATTCAAATACATTATGGCAAGACTGCCATGGCTTTGCAAGCGGTAGCGGGAAATCATCCCAGGGACAATTCCCCGAAAAGCAGGAAATCATCCCAGGGACAATTCCCCGGCGGGGGTTGACAAAGTGGTATATGAAATATAAAATTGGACTATACCATTAATGAAGGGGCGGACTGTGGAAATTTCTTTTGCAATTGACAGGGAGGCTAAGCGGGCGGCGTACAGGCAGATTATGTCCGGTATAACCGCAATGGTGCGGGACGGCCAGCTGGTGCCCGGCGACAGGCTTCCATCGGAGCGCGAACTCGCGGATCTGCTGGGGACTGCAAGGGGAACGGTGAAAAAGGCATATGACAAGCTGTGCACCAACGGTGTCGCGCAATCGGCAGTGGGAAGCGGAACTTTCATATCTATGGGCCAGGACGTGATTACGACCAACCGCAAGCAGCAGGCGGTGAAAAGCATAGAAACACTGGCGGACGAACTCATAGGACAGGGATTTTCACACAGGGAAATCGAAACGCATTTCAATCTGGTGATGAACAAATATAAGTCAAGGGAAAGAATCGTCAACATCGCGGCCGTGGACTGCTCTCCCGAGGCTCTGTATACTTTCGAACAGCAGCTTGGCTACATCCCCGGCATATCAATAGAAAAAGTACTCCTGGAGGTATTGCGCAAAGCGAACTCGCCGGTGGAAAAGCTTTCGCCATTCGATCTTATCGTGACAACCCAAACCCATTATGATGAACTGTGCACCCTAACGCCACAGCTTTCAGGAAAGATAATGCAGGTTGTTCTATCCCCCGACAGGCAGACCGTAATCGAGCTCGCACAGATACCAAAGGACAGGCAGGTCGGCTCGATTTGCATATCCGAAATATATATGAACGTCATCTCCAGGTTCATGACGAGGGACATCCAGCCGAGGAACAAGCTCATTGCAGGCGGGCCGGGGTCCGTCCGGGATGAGTTTCTAAAAGACAAGGACTACCTTATACTTCCCCCGCAGCATGTGGTCGAGAGCGCGGGCGGATTCGACCTCGATGATTTCGAACGCGGCGGTGGAAGGATAATCCACTTCAATTATCAAATAGAGAGAGGCTCTCTCATACACATCGAGGAACGCATATCCTCGATCATGAAAACCAGATCCGGGAGGGATTATGAATAAAACGCTTGTACTTGGGGTAATAGGGGCGGATGTCCACTCCGTGGGCAACAGGATACTTGACTACGCGCTGAACCTCGAAGGCTTCAACGTCGTGAATCTCGGCGTCATGGTTTCGCAGCAGGAGTTCATAGATGCGGCGGTCGAGACGGCGGCGGATGCCATACTGGTTTCATCCCTTTACGGGCACGGTGAGCTGGACTGCAAAGGCATCAGGGAGAAGTGCGAGGAAGCCGGCATCGGGAATATTCTCATGTATGCGGGCGGAAACCTTGTTGTCGGAAAGACACCGTTCGAGGAAGTAGAGAAACGGTTCCTGGAAATGGGATTCGACAGGGTGTTCCCGCCGGGTACGCTTCCGCAGACGGGGATAGATTTTCTCAGGAAGGACCTTGGGCTGCAGCATGTGGCTGACGACGAGGGAAGCTTATGAATGCGGCGTTGCTGATTGACTTCGGCTCGACATTTACAAAGGCATGTGCAGTCGATCTGGACTCGGAGAGGATCCTGGGTACCGCCCAGGCGCCCACAACCGTTGGAACCGACATAAGAATCGGCCTTAAGGAAGCTATTTCAAAACTGAAGGAAACAACAGGGATCGAAACATACTCCGCAAGGCTGGCATGCTCATCGGCCGCCGGAGGGCTTTCCGTCATGGCTTCGGGTGTGGTTGAATCGCTTACGCTGAAGGCCGCCAGGATGGCGGCGCTGGGTGCGGGTGCAAAGGTGACGCGTGGATTCCATCATTATCTTACGAATTCGGATTTGAAAATTATAGAGGCTGAACCGCCGGACATTTTTTTACTTGCAGGGGGAACCGACGGAGGAAACAGCGAGATAATTACACACAATGCGGGCAAGCTGGCCGGACTTAAGGGGACGTTTCCAATTGTCGTTGCGGGAAACCGCGCCGCAGCGGATGAAGTGCGCACCGTGCTCGAAGACGCGGGATGGGAAGTCCATGTATGCCCGAACATAATGCCGGAGCTTGACAAACTCGACATCGACCCTGTCAATGAGATAATCAGGAGCATATTCCTCAACAGGATAACGCATGCCAAGGGAATAGACAAAGCGGGGGAATTCATCGACGGGGTGCTGATGCCGACGCCATATGCGGTATTGTCCGCGGCCGTGCTTCTTGCCGACGGAACGGATGAAGAACCCGGAGCAGGCGGGCTGATGGTCATAGACGCAGGCGGGGCGACTACGGATGTGCATTCGGTATACAATGGATATGAAGTCTCGGACGATGTGATTCTGCACGGGATTCGCGAACCCCGCATAAAACGCACCGTTGAAGGGGATATGGGTGTGCGCTACAATGCGTCCACGATAGTGGAAACGGCAGGAATGGAAAGCGGCGGGGGTTTTCCGGGCAGGGAAAAAGGCGGATTTTTTTCAGGCATGGATGCGCGTAAGGTCGGGGAGATGCTTTCGGAAATAGGCGGACACCCGGAGATTTTATTCGGGAATTCAAAAAAAGCATTTGACAGGGAGCTTTGCAAGGCTGCGGCCTATACGGCGGTCAGACGGCACTGCGGAACATAGGAAAAGCACTATACACCGCATGGAGTCAGATATCTTCAGCAGGGGAAGGATTTCACGGGGCTAAGGACGATCATCGGCACGGGGGGACCGCTTGTCAACGATCCCGATCCTGCCGAAACGTTATCTGCCTGCCTTTATGACGGGCGCGAGCCGGACAGCTTGAGGCCAAGGAAGCCCGAAATTCTGATGGATAAGAAATATATCATGTATGCAATGGGTCTGCTTGCTTCGATTGACGCGGGGAAGGCCCTCAGGATAATGAAAAAAGAAATAATAAAGATAAGTCAGGAGCGGCAGGATGGAAACAACAGATAAAAAGATTCCGATTGATCAATTCCTGGAGACCAGGAAGGAAGTCCTTGTGCAGTGGCCAACAGGGGCTGAAGTGGATTTCGACGAAGCCGTGGAGTATCATCTGGGCATTCCGGAAAACAAGAGATTCCCGGAATGTCTGCGCAAGGCGGATGAGCTCAACAGTACACTGCTGCAGCCGAGGGCCGGCGTCGCCTTAGTGAATGAGCACATAGAACTGCTCAGATATCTGGAGGAGCATGGCCAGGCTGACCTGTTGCCCACGACCATCGACAGCTATACCAGGCATAACAGGTATGGCGAGGCGCAGACGGGCATAGAGGAGAGCAGGAAAGTGAACAGGTCGCTGCTGAATGGGTTCCCGGCCGTCAACCATGGCGTCGCATCATGCAGGAAGGTCTGCGAAAGCGTAGGAATACCTGTGCAGGTTCGTCATGGAACGCCTGATGCCAGGCTTTTGGCGGAAATAACGATTGCGGGGGGATTCACTTCCTTCGAGGGCGGCGGCATTTCATACAACATACCCTATGCCAAGAACAACCCGCTTGAAAAAACCATACGAGACTGGCAGCATGTCGACAGGCTTGCGGGATATTACGCTGAAAGCGGGGTCGTCATAAACCGCGAGCCCTTCGGACCCCTGACAGGCACACTCATTCCGCCGTGCATATCTCATGCGGTCGCAATTATTGAAAGTCTGCTGGCTGCCAAGCAAGGGGTAATGGATATAACGGTCGGGTATGGCCAGGGGGGAAATCTCACACAGGACGTTTCCGCAATGTATACCTTGAAGGAGCTCACCCGCGAGTACCTGGAAAGGTTTGGCTTCGGGAATGTGCGGATATCGACGGTACTTCACCAGTGGATGGGTGGATTTCCCGAGGACGAATCAAAGGCATACGGGGTTATATCATGGGGAGCTGCGGCCGCGGCGCTTTCAAAGGCAACGAAGGTCATCGTCAAATCCCCTCACGAATCGCAGGGAATCCCGACCAAAGAGGCGAACGCCGCGGGTTTGAGGACAACCAGGCAGGTAATCGACATGCTGAGGGAACAGAAGATGCCGATGACCGATGAAGTTAAAACTGAGATGGAGATAATAAGCAGGGAAACGCGCAGCATCATCGAGGCCATATTGAAAATCGGCGAAGACGATATTGCCGCAGGTGCAATCAGGGGATTCGAAGCCGGATTGATAGATGTTCCTTTTGCACCGAGCAGATACAACAGGGGAAAGGTCCTGCCCGTTAGGGACGATGACGGGGCAATCCGCTTGCTTGACTTCGGGCAGCTGCCGTTCGGCGACGACATAAAGGCGTTTCACAACGACATGGTTGCGAAAAGAGGCAGGAACGAGCGCAGGAAACCCAATTTCCAGATGGTAATTGATGATATATATGCCATAAGCAAGGGACGCCTTGTGGGAAGGCCGAGATAGGGATTCAATGCAGAAATTTTGTTAAGGCCGGGCAGAAATGAGAAACATTCAGATGCATAATACAAGGAGAAGATTATGAAAATAGCGGGAGCCAAATGTTCAAGGGGCATGACCGGATTTTTCTTCGACGACCAGCGCGCGATAAAGGCGGGGGCATCCATGGAAGGGTCGGCTTACAGGGGAATGCCCGAAACCGAAGGGTTTTCATCGGTCAGGCAGGCAGGGGAGTCGGTGGGGATAATGCTGCTGATGGAAGACGGTTCGATTGCCGTCGGCGATTGCGCGGCAGTCCAGTATTCGGGTGCGGGGGGAAGGGATCCGCTTTTTCTCGCCGATGCATATAAAGAGGTCATTGAGAAGCATGTTTTTCCTATGCTGATCGGGATTGAGGCTGATGCCTTCAGGCCGCTGGCCGGCAAGATTGATGGAATGACGAACCCGGATACGGGGATGCAGCTGCATACGGCGATAAGATACGGTGTTACGCAGGCTTTGCTCAATGCGGTTTCCATCAGCCGTAGGAAGCTGATGGCCGAGGTCATGGCCGGGGAGTACGGCACGAAAGTTTCAGAGCGTGAAATACCCATTTTTACTCAGTCGGGCGACAGCAGATATGACAATGCGGACAAGATGATAATGAAGCGGGCGGGAAGCCTTCCGCACGGGCTGATAAACAACATCCCGGAAAAACTGGGATATAAAGGTGAGAAGCTGGTTGAATATGTGGAATGGCTTTCAGCAAGGATAAAGGATCTGGGGGGCGTGGATTACGACCCTGCAATCCACATCGATGTATATGGAACAGTCGGGATGATCTTCGGCGATGATTATGCCGGCATGGTCGATTATTTCACGAAGCTGAAGAAAGCCGCCGGTGGATTCAGGTTCAGGCTGGAGGGTCCCGTGGATGCCGGAGGGCGCGAGGCACAGGCCGAGGCGCTTGCGAAACTTGTACGTATGACGGATCAGAGGCTGGAAGGATTTGAGATTGTCGCCGACGAGTGGTGCAACACGCTTTTGGACATAAAGTATTTCGCGGACAACAAATCGGGCCACATGATACAGATAAAGACACCGGACCTCGGGGGTATCAACAACACTGCGGAGGCCGTGCTATATTGCAAACAGAAGAAAATCGGCGCATACCAGGGCGGGACATGCAATGAGACCGATATATCCTCGCGAGTGTGCGTACACGTTGCGATGGCTTGTTCGCCGGACCTTATACTTGCAAAGCCCGGAATGGGCGTGGATGAGGGGTTCATGATAGTTTATAACGAAATGCAGCGCATTATCGCGCTCAGGGGGAGGACCGCATGAAGGAAATGAAGATACTGTCCCCGACGGGAATACTTGGCTATGGATTCCCAAAGGAGTCATTTGAAAAAGGCATGTCCATGAAACCCGATGCGATAGCGGTGGATGCGGGTTCCACGGACCCGGGGCCGTATTATCTTGGCGCGGGTGTGTCATTCACCGACAGGGCATCGGTCAAGCGGGATCTGGAAATACTGATAAAGGGTGCCCTGGATAATCATATTCCGCTGCTTGTGGGAACCGCGGGCGGAAGCGGGGCTGACGTACATCTGAAGTGGTGCCTTGACATAGTGAGGGAAATCACCGCCGGCAGGGATGTGAAGGTCGCGTTCATATCCTCTGAAATAAGCAGGGAAAAGGCAATGGAGGCGTTTGACAAAAACGAGCTAATGCCGCTGGCCGCAGTACCTGTAATAACAAGAGCCAATATCGAGGATGCTACCAGGATAGTTGCACAGATGGGAAACGCGCCTTTTATTAAAGCCCTGGATGAGGGAGCCGACATCGTTATTGCAGGCCGTGCCTACGATCCCGCGATATTCGCCGCTCTGCCGGTAAAGGAAGGCTATGATCCGGGCCTCGCCCTTCATATGGGCAAGATTCTTGAATGCGCATGCATTGCAGCGACACCGGGAAGCGGAAGCGACTGCATGATGGGTTGCATAGGAAATGACTATTTCAAAGTGTTTCCTCTTAATGACAAGAGGAAATGCACCGAGCTTTCCGTGGCTGCGCACACTCTGTATGAAAAGTCCGATCCATATGTGCTGTATGGCCCGGACGGTGTGATAGATCTGACTGAAAGCAGTTTCGAACAGCTGGACGGGATTTCAGTAAGGGTCAGGGGAACGAAATTCATTCCCTCGGTCAAACCGATGGTCAAGCTCGAAGGAGCCAGGTCTGTGGGATACAGGACAGTTTCGATTGCCGGCACAAGGGATCCTGTAATGACAGGAAGCATCGACAGTATTCTTGATGCGGTAAGGGAAGCGACCGAGGATAATTTCACGGGAACCATAAAAGGATACGACCTCAGCTTCAAGGTATATGGTAAAAACGGAGTGATGGGTGAACTCGAGCCGGTTAAGCAAACGAAATCACATGAACTGGGAATCATTATCGACGCGGTAGGGGCCACGCAGGATGAAGCGAACACAATATGCTCGTTCGCACGCTCGACATTGCTTCATTACGGTTATCCTGGAAGAATATCCACTGCCGGGAACCTTGCGTTTCCATATTCGCCTTCTGATTTCAAGGCGGGCGCAGTTTATGAATTCTGCATATACCACCTGATGCCGTATGAAGAGGGCATGTTCGAAGTAAAATGGATGGGAGACGATTATGAAAGTTAATCTGACTGATATTGCGGATGTCATCAGGAGTAAGAACTCGGGTCCATATGAACTCACGATGGACGTTATTTTCAGGGACAGGGATGTATACGAAAAGGTTCTTGAAAGCGGACAGTTCAACAAGAAGCTTATTGCCGGGCTGTACTCCATTGATGAAAGCGATGTGGCCGGGATCGTGGAATTCATACCCGCCAAGGCAATAAAGGCGACGATCAAGAGAAGGATAGTGTCCGGCAGCATCGGCGACACTGATGTGTACGGAGCCCAGCAGCATGCGCCCCTGCTTGGCATCGTCATCGACCTGGAGGAGGAATGATATGAATACTTATTTATTGCAGGAGCAGCTGATGCACGCAACATACTTTGCGCCGCGGGGAAGGAAAAGGCTTTACAACCTCGGGCATCAGCTTTCACAGAGGCACCTGAATGCATCGGACCAGATAATAGGATTCATAGGTGATTCCGGCGCGGGCAAATCAAGGCTGATAGCCGGGATGTTCCCGGGACTTGAGCTGACGAACGATGACGAGGGAGTGAACATAAGACCGCTGCCACTTCTGGACGGGCTGGAAAGCGGTTTCTTCAGCAGCCACACTTATCATGTGGATGTGCGGTTTGAATCGGCGTTCAAACAGATGAGCCTGCTCGCGGAAGCCGTCCGAAAGGCTGTAAGTATGAATAAAAGGGTCATTATCGAGCATTTTGAGCTGATTTACGACAATCTCGGACTTGATGCGGACATAATGATTGCAATCGGCGAGGAGGTCATCGTCACAAGGCCCACGGTTCTGGGACCAAAGCCGGCTGCCCTGGCAAAAACAGTATTCAAATCGCTGAAATACAGAAAAATGGCACATACGGCGGAGGACCTGACCAACATGGTTCTGGAAAACGACTATGACTTCGCACATGCGCCCCTTCAC
>JAWOIG010000125.1:0-5024 GCA_046484775.1 Clostridia bacterium
CCGCGACGGATAGGCTCAGATCCTCGACGCCCCTCGACTTCCCGTAGTACTTTGTGACATTCCTTATTTCAATGGCAGACATACAGCGTCCCCCTTATCGTTGCAGGTTTACGAATATATGAAGTATATCATATGCATAATGAAACAGTTACAGATGGACATGAATGATACACATGGGAATTCAAACGATACGCACCGGCCGCCGCAACCGTCCGTTTTGGCCGGCGTTGCCCGGCATCAGGGAAGATTGCAGATGATTGCATGCCCGAGCGGAGGAATGGACAGTGAGAAAAGACCGGTTTCTTTGTCCGCAGCCGGAAGGGGACCGGATATTGATCTCATTTCATAGGAAGAACCCGGAAGGCCAAGGCTGACGGATATGGACTCAAACGGATTTCGGTTGATTACGGTGAAAACAAAGTGCCGCCCGGATTTCCTCAGGCAACCCATCGCATCGTCGGCGAAAGCAAAATACTCCGCATCGCCGTTCATGAGGACCGGGTTGTCCCTTCGGAAATTGGAAACAAGACGAAAGAACTCCATAAGTTCCGCATCCTCGCTTCCCCATGGATAAACGCCGCGGTTGAAAGGGTCTGCCATCCCGGTCATCCCGGCCTCATCCCCGTAATAAATGCAAGGAACACCGGGAATCGTAAACGTCATCGCGGCTGCGCATTTAACCCTGGGGATTGAAAGATTGTATTCCGATTCGGATGGCTCGTAATACGCCTGTTGCTCCCGTGTCATGGAGGCGGGGTCGGGTGCACCGGACATGAAAGTCCGAACCCGGAGGCGGTCGTGGGAGCCAAGCATATTCATTACGGAATGCAGGAACGGGCGGGGATAGTTCTCAATCTGCGATCTTAGGATTGCGCAGGCTCGCGAAGACGGCATCCCGTGCATCATGAACCCGAGGATTGCCTCCCTTGCGGGATAGTTCATCACAGAGTCAAGCGTATCCCCCGAACAATAATTCCTAAGCTCGCCATATGCCACTTTATTCGAGGCGTCCTCCCAGACCTCGCCCATTATCAAGGCGTCGGGATCCTTTGATTTAAGCCTTCTGCGCAGGCCTCTTAGAAAAGACATGGGAAGCTCGTCGGCAACGTCAAGCCGCCAGCCCGACGCCCCCCGGTCAAGCCATCTTGCCGCGACGCCGTCCTCTCCGTAAATGAAGTTTTGGAAATCCGGGTTGTCCTTGTCGACCGTGGGCATCGTTTCTATGTCCCACCAGCATTCGTATTTGTCGGGATACTCCTCGAAGGTAAACCAGTCGAAGTACGGCGATTCCTTCGACTGGTGCGCGCCAATGGATTTATAATTGCCGAAGCGGTTGAAATAAATGCTGTCGTCCCCGGTATGCGAAAAAACACCATCAAGAATGACCCGGATTCCCAGGTCGGCCGCCTTATCGCACAGCTCGGTGAAAATACCGTTCGTTCCAAAGCCCGGGTCTATGCGGTCATAATCGCCGGTGTCATATTTATGGTTTGAACGCGATTTGAACAAAGGCGAAAGGTATATTGTCCTGACGCCCAGGGAATCGATGTATCCGAGCCTTTCGATTATTCCCTGCAGATTCCCGCCGAAGAAGTCGTCGGGAAAATATGTTTTCCGGTTATTCCTGGGAAGAAAAAGGGGAATCCCTGACCATTTTGAATGGTAATAAGCCGAAAAATCCCTGGCAGGGTTTTCATATGAATCCGATTCGCTGAACCTGTCCACGAATATATGATATACGGAACCTTCGCAAAACCACCCGGGAACAACGAGGTCATCTGAAAAAACGGTTATCTGGAAAGACGGGGGAGGAGTGCTGTAAATGAGGCCTCTTCCACCCATGCTTTCGGCATTGTTTCCGTAGAACAGGGTGCGGCCTTGTTCATATTCGAGAATGAAATAATACCAAAGGGGATGTAGAACGCCAAGAGCGCGGATGAAACAGACATAAGAGAGATCATCCCAGTCGTACTCCATGGGAACAAAGGTCTGCTCCCGGCCATTCCATATCCTGCAGACGCATTTCACTGGAAGCGTTTCCTCCGCTACCGAAAGCCGCAGCATGACTTCGGTTCCATCGGGGACGGCCCCCGGCGGATTTCTGTAGTATTGGTTCTGCGAGTCGTGGATTATCATTTTCAGTCCTGTAATCTTGACAGCCCCCAGATACGCCCGTTGTATTGCATGATTGTCCTGTCACTTGAGAAAAATCCGGACATGGCCGTGTTTATTACCGCAGATTTCCACCAACCGGCGGAATCAAGGCGCTTTTCATTAACCAGAAGCTGGGTCGTCCTGTAGGACTCGAAGTCCCCAAGGACAAGGTACGGGTCGGCCGCTCCGTGGCATCCCAGGATAAGGCTGCTTTTTATCTCGGAAAAAAGACCGGCGTCGCCGCGGGCAAGGGATCCGTCCGTAAGCCTGTTGATCGCCGCCATCAGTATCGGATTCTGGGTGCATATGTTATATGGGGCATAGCCTTCTGACTTTCTCTTGCGAACCTCATCTGCATCAAGCCCGAAAACGAAGAAATTATCCTTGCCGACCCTCGTGCTTATCTCGATGTTCGCTCCATCCATGGTTCCGATTGTCAATGCCCCGTTCATCATGAACTTCATGTTGCCGGTGCCCGAGGCCTCGAAGCCCGCCGTTGAAAGCTGTTCGGACAAATCGGTCGCGGGAATAATGATCTCGGCGGATGAAACACCGTAGTTCTCAAGGAAGATGACCCTGATGAGGTCCTTTGCCACAGGATGGGAGTTTACAAGAACGGCTATTTCGTTTATAAGCTTTATGATGAGCTTGGCCATTTCATAGCCGGGCGCGGCCTTTGCAGCGAAAATAAACGTGCGGGGTTCCATCCCGTTGTATTCGCCTGCGACTATCCGGTTGTAAAGATGCAATATGTGTATCGCGTTCAGAAGCTGGCGCTTGTATTCGTGCAGCCTCTTGGCCTGAACATCCACGATTGAATCAATGTCAAATGAAGCACCCTGCTTTTTTTCAAGGTATGAGAGCAAACGCATTTTATTCTGCGTCTTGACTTTCGAGAACTTCATACGGAACGCAGCGTCGTCGGCAAACGGCAGAAGGTCCGATAGTCTGTCGGGATGCGTGATCCAGGAATCGCCGATCGCCTCGGTTATAAGGGCGGCAAGCCCGGGGTTCGCATAGTCAAGCCATCTTCTGTGTGTTACGCCGTTCGTTATGCCTGTGAATTTATTGGGAAATATGGAATCGAAGTCATGGAAGACATCCTTTTTGAGAATCTCCGAATGAAGCTCGGAAACGCCGTTCACGGTATGGCATGCCAGCACACACAGATTGGCCATCCTGACCCTGTCGTCGGAAATAATTGTAATCCTGTTGATGACCGACCAGTCGCCGTGGTTTTTGTTCCAGACTTCCGTGCAGAACTTCTCGTTTATTACGCTTATTATGGTGTAGATCCTAGGGATGAGGTCCTGCATCAGCCTTTTGGGCCAGGATTCAAGGGCTTCTCCGAGTATCGTATGATTCGTATACGAAAACATCCTTGCGCAGATTGACCACGCGTCATCCCAGGCAAGTCCGTGTTCATCCATAAGGAGCCTCATCAGCTCCGGGATCGCCAGGGAGGGATGCGTGTCGTTTATGTGGACGGCGGAATAATCGGGAAGCTTATGCAAATCCGTGTTCCCGTTTTCCCTGAAACGCCGGAGCATGTACTGCATGGAGGCGGAGCACAGGAAATACTGCTGCTTGAGCCTCAGCCGCTGACCGTCCGTATGGTTGTCGGCGGGATATAGAACCCGGCAGAGTATATTGGCCTCATTTTCATTTCGCAGCGACTTTGTGTAATCGCCTTTATTGAAGGCGGCCAGATCGAAGCCTTTGTATGGCTCGGCGCTCCAAAGCTTGAGGATTCCTGCGGTATCCGAATTGTTGCCGCCTATTATCGGGATATCATAGGGGACCGCCCAAAGCGAGTCGTAGCCCGTGTGCTCAACCTTCAGCCTGCCGTCAATCCATTCTTCCGTTACCAATCCGCCGAACCGGACTTCCACCTTGCGGTCTTCGCGCTTGATTTCCCATGGATATCCGTTCTTCAGCCACATGTCCGGGGTTTCCCGCTGGAATCCGTTTTCTATGACCTGCCTGAATAATCCATTCTCATATCTGAGCCCGCACCCAACGACGGGAAGGTCAAGGGAGGCCACGGAATCCAAAAAGCAAGCGGCCAGCCTGCCAAGACCGCCGTTGCCCAGACCAGGTTCAGGGTCTTCCGCCGCAATCTCATCCATATCGTAGCCAAGCTCTTCGAGGGCTTCCTTGTATTCATGGTACCGCCCTATGTTCATCAGCGAATTGTTGAGCGTCCTGCCCAGCAGAAACTCCATGCACATGTAATAAAGAATCTTTTTGCCATGATGGTTGTTCACTGATTTCATATAGTATGGCATCAGCTGGTCGCGCAGGGTCATGGCGGTCGCGTCAAAAATCTGTTGTTTTGTTGCTTCCGCCGGCTCCAGTGCATATTTACTTCTAAGTGCTATTTCAATTCTATCCTTTAAAGAACAGACATAATCCATCAAGCCATCTCCAATACTCAAGTTCCCGGACATTATACCATAAAGAATCGTGATACTGAATCAATTACTTGAAACAAGAATCCGGGAACTTTACATATACGGGATATAGGATACAAAAAGCGTTTTATATCCTATATTATAGCCAGAACGCCACAGGGGTTCCGAACCCAGGAAAAACAATCAGGAACCCCGGGACAGCGACAGATACAGCGAGACATATTCTGAAGCCGACGTTTTCCAGCTGAAATCCTGGCGCATTCCCCGGATCTGCATGCGGGTCCAGTCCCCGGGCTGCGTTTTGAATAACATGACGGCGCGCTGTATCGAGTAAAGCATTTCATGGGCGTTGTAATCATGGAAAGTGAAGCCGTTTCCGGTTCCGTCCGCTTCGTTGAAGGGAAATACCGTGTCCCTTAGGCCGCCTGTTTCCCTTACTATCGGGAGAGTGCCGTA
>JAWOIG010000133.1:0-4898 GCA_046484775.1 Clostridia bacterium
CAAGCCCGCAGCGTTCGAACAGATAGGAAACCATGGTTGTCGTAGTGGTCTTTCCATGGGCGCCTGAAACGGCTATGCCATATTTGTGTGATTTCATTATCTCCCCGAGAAGATCAGCACGGTTCATCAGCCGGATACCAAGTTCCAGGGCTCTGCCGTACTCGCAGTTTTCGGGGTGCACGGCAGCTGTATATACTACAAGATCCGGCCTCCCCATTTTATCGGCGTCATGCTGAATATATACCCTGGCTCCAAGTGCCCGCAGTTTTTCAACGAATTTTGATTCCTCTATATCAGAACCAGACACGGAAAAACCCATGCCCATAAGTATTTCGGCAAGCCCCGACATGCTGACGCCTCCAATGCCGATGAAATGGATGCTGTTGATATTTTTATCCGTTATACCTTCGATAGTTTTCATGTCAGGACCTTTCTATTATTCACAAACATAATACTACACATAAGCACTGGTGTAAAAGTACCCGGACGCAATATTGTCAATGCAAGCAAGGCCGCTGATTATATCAAAAAGAGCTATTTTTGAATCCAAGTTGTAAACCTTTCATGAACATTGCATCAGGATAAAGAAAAGTATTTGAAAAGGATGGGTCGAATAAGTATAATGTATCTTATGTATTAACGAATGGAGAGCCATTATGATTGACAGACCCAGGAATAAAGGCGAAAATACCGAAGTTAAAAGCGAAGTGAAAAATGATCTGAAGGGCAGGGCGGCCGGCACCAAGGATTCTTCACGTCAGGAGGAACACAAGAAGGGCAGGGAGGAAGTCGTTATAAAATATGGTTTCATAGCCCTGGGCATAATCCTTGTAGTATGCATAGTTGCTTTTGCGATAGTCAGCATACTTCCCAGATATGCACTGTCGATAGGGGATTATAAAGTCAAGGAAGAAGAATTCGAATACCATTATTTTGAACAGAAGAATATGGTTTTCCAGCAGGTCCTTGCATATTACCCTGATGTAACAGAGGAAGTTTTTTTAAACAGTGAATACAGCACCGGGATGACATACCA
The DNA here is from genome assembly GCA_046484775.1 of Clostridia bacterium. GTDB lineage: Bacteria > Bacillota > Clostridia > DUPQ01 > DUPQ01 > JAFGQE01. Next base: position 1,037 of record JAWOIG010000133.1, read on the forward strand.
TGAATTGATAAAGCAGCTGGCGATGGAGAGAATAGCGGACATACACATTCTGCTCGACATGGCAAAAAGCGAGGGCTATGAGTATGACAAGGCGGAGCTTGCCGACAGCAAGAATTACTTCCGGAAGAGTTTTGAAGAATACGCATCACAGATCAATATGAGTCCCGATGAAGCGTCGAACGAGATATACGGCTGTGATTTTGATGTAGTGCTTATCATTTATGAGAACACGTGGATTTCAGGCAAGTATCAGGATGATATCATGCGTGAATATGAAATAGGCGTCACGGTAGAGGAAGCTGAGGCATACTACGAAAAATTCAAGGACGATCTGGACCAGGTGACATTGAAACAACTTTTAATTGCTACTTATGACGTGGAAACCCAGCAGTATTTTGATGATGAAAATTATCAGGAGGCAAAAACAAGGGCTGAGGCGATTTTTGACAGAATCAACGATGGCGAGGACTTTGACACGCTGGTTACGGAATTGTCCGAGGATCCCGCCCTTGAAGATACCGGAGGCGAGTATAAATCAAAGAAGAACGAGATTGGGCTTCCGGAGCTTGAGGAATGGGCATTCTCCGAAGAACGGGAAAAGGGCGGCATCAGCATGGTTGAAACACAGATAGGCTTTCATATAGTCAAGTATGTGGCGAGAACAGGATATGATGATGCGCTGGATACGGTTAAACACAATATTGCCTATGGAATCGTGCTTAATCTGCTGGCGGGAAAAAAGCAATTGCCGGATTACGAGATAGGATACTATGACGCATTCAACAGGTATTGAGACAAAGCACCGGGCAACCGGTGTTTTTTTATGTGCAAAAAAAGGAATGTCACGATTCTTGAAAATATACACAGGATTAACACTTTGATGATAAAATAAATTCGAGTCATCTGAAGAGGGGGAATTAACATGAGTTTAAAAACCAACGGACCGGTTGAAAGACTGATAGGCACGCTTCCAAAAGTAGGCATAAGGCCTACAATAGACGGAAGAAGAAAAGGTGTAAGGGAATCGCTGGAAAAAACCACAATGGACATGGCTTTGTCGGCGGCAGAACTCATTTCATCAAACTTGAGATATGCAAATGGTTTACCGGTTGAATGCGTCATTGCGGACACATGCATCGGCGGAGTAAGCGAGGCGGCGGCCTGCGCCGAAAAATTCAGGCGCGAGGGGGTCGGGCTTACACTGACCGTTACACCATGCTGGTGCTATGGATCTGAAACAATGGACATGGATCCGCATATGCCAAAGGCGGTCTGGGGATTCAATGGAACCGAAAGGCCGGGCGCAGTTTATCTTGCCGCGGTTCTTGCCGCCCACAGCCAGAAGGGGTTGCCGGCATTCGGCATCTATGGCAGGGATGTCCAGGATATGGGCGATACATCGATACCTGATGATGTCAGGGGAAAAATCCTGGATTTTGTCAGGGCGGGAGTAGCGGCAGCATATATGAAGGGAAAATCCTATGTTTCATTTGGATCGGTATCAATGGGAATAGCAGGATCCATAACCAACGAGGATTTCTTTCAAAAATACCTTGGAATAAGGAATGAATATGTAGACATGTCTGAATTCATCCGCAGGATGAACGAGGAAATATATGATGAGGTTGAATTTAGAAAGGCCTTGGAATGGACAAAAAAGAACTGTGAGGAAGCCTCGGACGGCAATCCTGCCGGAAAGCAAAGAACAAGGGCACAGAAAGATTCGGATTGGGAGACATGCGTCAAGATGGCTCTGATTGCCAGGGATATCATGACGGGGAATCCTGCTCTCGCAGAAAAAGGCTTTGGTGAAGAAGCCATGGGACGAAACGCAGTATTGTCTGGTTTCCAGGGTCAGAGAATGTGGACGGACTTCATGCCCAACGGCGATTTCCTTGAGGCAATATTGAATTCATCCTTCGATTGGAACGGAATCCGGCAGCCGTATATCGTTGCAACGGAAAACGATGGTCTCAACGGCACTGCAATGCTTTTTGGCCACCTGCTGACAGGAACTGCGCAGATTTTTGCAGATGTAAGGACATACTGGAGTCCCGATGCGGTCAGGCGTGTTACCGGCAAGGAGCTTGCGGGAAAAGCCGCGAACGGAGTCATACATCTTATTAATTCAGGCGCAGCAGCCCTTGACGGAACCGGAAGACAGAAAAAAGACGGGGAGCCGGCTATGAAACCTTACTGGGAGATAACGTCCGAAGAAGCGAACGAGTGTCTTGACAACACCGTTTGGAGCCCGGCGGAACTCGAATACTTCAGAGGGGGCGGATATTCATCGACTTTCCTTACACAGGGAAAGATGCCCGTAACGATGACCAGGATCAATATGGTTGATGGCCTTGGGCCGGTGCTTCAGATAGCGGAAGGCTATAGTGTGGAGCTCGAGCCTGAGATTCATTCGAAACTTGACAAGCGAACGAATCCGACGTGGCCAACCACTTGGTTTGCCCCGAATCTTACGGGTGAAGGCGCATTCAAGGATGTTTATTCCGTCATGGCCAACTGGGGAGCCAACCATGGGGTCCTGTCATACGGACATGTCGGACATCTGTTCATAACGCTTTGCTCGATGCTGAGGATACCGGTATGCATGCACAACGTAGCGGATGAGAGAATTTACAGACCGTCCTCATGGAGCGCTTTTGGAACGGGAAACCTTGAGAGTGCGGACTACAGGGCCTGTGTGAATTTCGGTCCGTTGTATTAGTAAAATAAAATATTCAAAACCCGCTTTCAAAGGCGGGTTTTTTCAAAAGGAGGAATATAATCCGCAGATTTATCTTTTCCAAATGGTATAATAGCCGTATGAAGAATAAAATCCTTGATTATGTTTTATTGAGCCATTTTGTTTACAAAAAGCCGGTTAGAAAAAGATTCATGCTTTTTTTACTTGGCGCCGGAGCCGGAATTGTCTATATGCTGGGCTATTCGGTGACAAGCGGCTGGGGATTCTTCAGCAACATCTTCACATCCATTACGGCCATCGTACTGGTTCTTTTCACAGGCATATTTTCCGCCGTGATTTTTTGCTGGCCAATCGCCGACCTTATGGTTGTTATTAGCGAAGGACTTGAGAAGTTCAATTTTCCGGTAAAACGGCTGAAGCTTGTAAAAGGATTCTTTTATGCCGTCATATACACCGGAACAGTAGCGGGCTTTGTCAAGATACTGGCATTTGGTTTCATGGATCTGGAAAATGCGGTGTTGATTTCAACCCTTGCATCAGCCCTGGCATCAGTTTGGGCCGGAGCGATGATAACAAGGTGCATTGTATCGGTTTTTGAAGAGACCGCAAAGAAAAAGAAACTGATATTAGTAATATCTTCAATCTGGTATTATTTGATCGTTGTTCAAATAATAGGGTTTATTATAAAGATTGCTTATAGTATAATACTCTAGGTCAAGTGCGTCCCGGTAGTTTAACGGATAGAACAGTGGATTCCGGTTCCACCGATGTGGGTTCGATTCCCTCCCGGGATACCAATTGACCGCCACACCCGGATTAAAGGATAGCTCAAAGCCATGCCGCGCCCCGACGGTGAAGCTCATCAGTAATCGTGCCGGGGTTTATCAAAAACAGCAGCTGTTCAAATATAAAAGAAACGGATTAGGGCGGTAAGGTTAAAACAGGAAATCATGCTTTCACTATACAATCGCTTATCGGAATATTATGATTAAAATCGGCAACATGCAATTTGAAGACAGTTTATTCCTTGCCCCGATGGCAGGGGTTACGGATGCGCCTTTTCGAGCAATCTGCTCCGAATTCGGAAGCGGACTCGCATATACGGAAATGATTAGTGCAAAAGCGCTTTTTTACAATGATAAAAAAACGCGGGCGCTTCTT
>JAWOIG010000022.1:0-9405 GCA_046484775.1 Clostridia bacterium
TCGGTAATGATAAAAGGCCCTGAACTGATTGATATAAGGCTTCTTATCTCTTCCGCGAACCCGGAAACCTCGGAAGCACTGACCCCCGTGGCCGAGATCTTCAATTATTCAATAGACATTGTGCTTATATTTGCTTTGGTTGCAACAGCCCTCGGGATACTGGGCAAACTCGTCAAGCTGTTCCGGGCAGACACATATGAATCCCCGGACAAAAAAACCCGGACAAGCAACCCTGTATAAAAAAAGTTCTTTCAAGGAGCTGTCCCACATCGCAAAGGGACAGCTCCCTTTGTCAATTGTTTCCCGTATAGGTGAACATGAGTTCCAATGCCCGCGAGTCATACTGCATGCTGATCATGTTCTCTCCCATTGAATATGTAAGGATCTCGAGATTCCCGGATTTCTGGTAAACGACCTGCTCAAAACCGCTGTCCGCAAGCTCGTCCAGATAGTTTTGAAAATCTTCCTGCGGAACATCCGCGATGATTGCCGTGGTCTGGGTTTGTTCGCCTATTTTAAGCGATGATGTGGTTTCAATGGTTCCCTTTTTGAACTCGGGAACATTATCCGGTATTGCTTCAGGCCATTCATTGCCGCTGCCCAGATCAAGGTCCACATTTCCTCCTGTAATCCCTTTTGCGTAATTCTCTGCGAGCTCCTCGGCCAGCCTTTCATTCAAATCATCCTCGCTGCGCCTGCATCCCGACAATGGGACTGCCAATAGCAGTATTATGACGATAACCACCGAAAGACTTTTAATTTTCATACTTTTCATTTTTTCCCTCCCATTCCTATATGCGATACGAATATGGCATCCAGGGCCTGGCGCGCATCCCTTACGGCAACTATCTTGATTGTTTCCGCCGCCTTTGACGCCGCCTTGGCGTTTTCCGCGGGAACCACCGCGTATTCGAATCCCATCTTCTCCGCTTCCTTTATCCTCTTCTCGACATTGGATACCGCCCTTACTTCGCCGGTAAGCCCTATTTCCCCCATTATGACGGCATTCTTGTCAACCGGCTTGCCCTTGAAGCTTGAAGCCACAGAACATACTATCGCAAGGTCGCACGCCGGTTCGACGACCTTGATTCCCCCGGCGGCATTCACATACACATCGCAGTTTCCCATCATGATGCCCATTACTTTTTCCAAAACGCCCGTAAGCATCGTCGCCCGGTTCTGGTCTATGCCGGTTGACATCCTTCTGGGCACGGCATAGGCGGATGCGCACACCAATGCCTGTATCTCCACCAGGACGGGCCTGGTGCCCTCCAGGGTGGGAATGACGCATGATCCGCAGGCATCGTTGTTCCTGCCCGAAAGCATCATCGCCGATGGATTTGACACTTCCTCAAGGCCGTTGTTCGTCATTTCAAAAACACCTATTTCATTCGTGGAGCCGAACCTGTTCTTAACAGCCCTCAATATTCGGAAATTATTGCTTCTGTCGCCCTCGAAGTATAAGACCGTATCAACCATATGCTCAAGTATCTTGGGACCCGCAAGGCTGCCTTCCTTTGTAACATGTCCGACAAGGAATATTGAAACATCCAGTTTCTTCGCCGCCTCCATGAATGCAAGCGTGGAATTCCTTATCTGTGTGGCGCTCCCCGGAACGGAAGGAATCCTGGAGCTGTAGACCGTCTGTATTGAATCTATTATAGCAATGGACGGCTTGACGTCCTCTATGCAGTCCACGATACTTTCAAGGTCCGTCTCGGCTGCAATCTTCAGTTTGTCCGATACGACTCCAAGCCTCCTTGCCCGGATTCCAAGCTGAGCCAGGCTTTCCTCTCCCGAGATATAAAGTATTTCGCCCGGTGTTACTGCTTTTTTACACAGCTGCAGCAATACTGTTGATTTTCCTATTCCCGGGTCGCCTCCCACAAGCACTATCGAACCCTTCACCAATCCGCCGCCCAGAACCCTGTTCATCTCGCCTATGCCCGTCTCCATTCTCTCGGAGCCATCCGTCCTGATGTCATTTATACCCGTCAGCACTATTTTTCTGATACCGACCCGGGATACCATAGGTTCGTCGATTTCCTCGCGGAATGAATTCCACTCGGAGCAGGACGGGCATTTGCCCAGCCACCCGCTTGATTCGTAACCACAGGTGTCGCATATGTATTTGCTTCTTTTTTTTGCCATTTTTATATCCTTTACACAATAAGTCTCATAAGCATATTCTTAAGTATCTCCGCCCTGATCCTGTCCCTGTTCGCCGGATATGCATCTTGCAGCGCCTTGCTGCCTATGGCAGCCTTCATAAGGATTCCATCCCTGAAAGATATGAGCTTGTAATCAACGAAATTATTGATATTCGCCACGGCCGAATGCTCTGAAATGCTGTCGCCGATGGAAAGTATCAGGTGCATGAAATCATTGTACGGATTACTGACGGAAATCCTTTTTATCTTTATGTGGCCTCCGCCTCCACGCCTGCTTTCCACAAAATAACCGTGCTCCGTCGTGAATCTTGTTCCGATTACATAGTTTATCTGTGACGGAACGCAATTGAAACGGGTCGCCAGTGCATTGCGCTGAATCTCGGCCTCGCCGCCCGTTTCCTTTATCATGTCCTTTATAAATGTCTCTATTACATCGCTGAGCCTTGCCATAATAGTCCTCCTGCCTGTCTGACCATCTTTGACTATCTTAATATAGTATATATACCCGGCATTTATATTTCAAGCATGCTTTGACCCAACATAACCCTCATAAAAAAACCTCCCTTGCGGGAGGCCCTTTCATAACTGGATTCTATTTGTCATCAATCTCTTTTTTTCTTTTACCCGAGGCTTTTCTGACTATAAATATTAAAACCAGAGCGAATGCACCGAGTATCAGGATGACCGGAAGAATCCCAAAGAGGAAAACAACCACGTCGCCCATGAAATCAACGCTTTCCTTCATGTTGTCCCAGATCCTTCCGAAAAATCCCTTTGGTTTTTCAAGCGCTGATTCCTCTCCCGGATGCTTTTCTGTAATCGTTATGCTGACGGTGGAATAAGCTACCTTGCTGTCCCATTTCTTAAGGGTGCCCTGAAGATTCTCCATCTCATATATCACCTGCGTTATGCGGCTTTGCGTCTGGAAAAAAACCTCCGGATCATCGATTTTTTTTGCATAATCCTCAAGTCTGGTTTTTTCGTCCCTGAGCAACCCAAGCCTTGCTTCGGTGTCGTAGTACATATCGGAAATATCGTCCTCGTAGGATCTCGACGACAGCACCGTACCGATTGTCGATAGGCCTTCAGTGAAACCTGTGAAATTCTCTTCCCTGATCCGGAGTCTTATCGTTCCGTTGGTAAGCATTATCTTTTCGCCATTATAATAGGCCGGGGTCTTCCAGACATTGCTCTCCTCTATATATCCGTTATCTCCGAGCATCGACTTTATCGTCTCAAACGCGGTTTGGAAATTCAGAACCTCCAGCTGCGCCTCGGCTGTCTTTATTGCTTTTCTACCTTCTTCATAAACACCGCCGCCATCGTCGTAATAGATCCCCGCCGCTTCCGGTGCAGGAACAGGCGAACCGCCCTTTATATAATTGCCGGTTTGCGAAGTCTCGCCTTGATAATCCGCAACCGAATCATATCCCCTTGCTTCCTCCGATGTTTTGGACGCGCATCCCGCAAAAACAGATGCCAGAAGGACAACCGTCAATATGACAACCATGATTCTTTTCATTTTTCCGTCCGCCTTTCATATTAGCCATGAATCAATTCTTTCATTTATTACTATGACGCAGACAGCCGTATGTTCGTTCCATATTAATGCCCCAAAAGAACGTATATCATGGGAAAATGCCTGCCGGTCATTTTCTTTTTGCTAAAAAATACGGGGCGCCCGGCCCCGTATCAATTGTTGTTATTTTTCCTCAGCCATCCTCAGGGCTTCCTCGACTATCTTCGGACTAAGATTTGAAGGAACCTCGTCATACCTGGTCAGCTCCATTGCAAACTGTCCCCTTCCCTGTGTCATCGACCTGAGGTCCGTGGCATACTTGAACATCTCAGCCTTTGGAACTTCCGCCTCTACCATCTGCTTTCCTCCATCCATGGGAGTCATGCCGAGTATCCTTCCCCGTCTTTTGTTCAGGTCTCCCATAATGTCGCCCATGTATTCATCGGGGATAACTATCTCGCATCTTACGATGGGTTCAAGAAGAATCGGCTGAGCATCAACAAGCTTTTTATAGGCAAGGCTTGCGGCTATCTTGAAAGCCATTTCCGAAGAGTCCACCGGATGGTATGAGCCGTCGACCAGAATTGCCTTGAGCCTTACCATGGGATACCCCGCAAGGACTCCCTTGACGATGCATTCCCTGAGGCCTTTTTCAACGGCGGGGATGTAGTTCTTGGGAACTGATCCACCGAATACTTTTTCTTCGAAAACAAGGTCGTTCTCGGTACCCGGTTCAAATTCAATGTGGACATGCCCGAACTGGCCATGGCCTCCGGACTGCTTTTTGTGCCGTCCTTCAACCCTTATGCTCTTCTTTATTGTCTCCCTGTAAGGAACAATGGGGTCCTTGAGAACAACGCCTACTCCGTATTTTGCCTTGAGCTTGCTTACTATGATATCCAGATGCTGTTCGCCGAGACCCGAGATCAACGTCTGATGGGTCTCGGTATTTATCTCGACGCTGAAAGTCGGATCCTCGTCGCGCAGCTTGTTCAGCCCCGATCCGATCTTATCCTCATCGCCCTTGGTAGCAGCTTCGACTGCGAGCGAAATCGAGGGTTTGGGAAATTCCATCGGCTTCAGAGCAATGGGCTTGGCCGGATTCGACAGAGTGTCATTCGTGTTGACATCATTCAGCTTGGCAGCCGCCCCGATGTCTCCCGTGGTTACCAAGGCGGTGTTTTCCTGTTTCTTTCCCCTTACCGTGAACAGGTTGGCAATTTTCTCCGTTCTTCCGGTCCTGCTGTTGTAAACCATCATATCAGTCTTGATTTCGCCTGAATAGACCTTGAATATTGATATCTTGCCCACAAAAGGATCGGCTATCGTCTTGAATACAAGGGCGGATAGTGTTTCGCTTTTATCCGTCTTCAGTTCGATTTCTTCACCCGTCTTTATATTGGTGCCTTTTATGGACATGGCCTCTGTATGCGCCGGAACATATTCAACGATGGTATCCATCAGGAACTGGACCCCTGCATTTTCAAGTGCCGATCCGCAGACTACGGGAATTATCTCATCATCCTTGATACCCTTCATGAGACCTTTGTGAATTTCCTCGGCTGTAAAAGCCTCCCCTTCGAAATACTTCTCCATAAGCGCTTCATCTGTCTCAGCCACTGCTTCCATAAGAGGTTCCCTGAGTTCCTCAACCTTGCCCGCATATTCATCGGGAATCGGGATTTCAACGAAGTTACTGCCTTCGAAATGCTTTGCTTTTTGGTGTATTACATCAACTATCCCGGAAAATTTTTCATTTATTATTATCGGAATCTCAAATGCTATGACCTTCTTCCCGAATTTTTGCACCAGTTCATCGTATACCTTGAAATAATCGGAATTCTCTTCATCCATCTTGCTTATGAAAAACATTTTCCTCATTTTGGCTTCCATGGCATATTCCCAGGCTTTTTCGGTGCCGACTTCAACACCGTTTTTTGCCGGAACAAGTATTATCGCCGTTTCCGCCGCCCTTACCGCGCTCACGACTTCGCCTGCGAAATCAAAATAGCCGGGCGTGTCGATTATGTTTATTTTCGTGTTCTTCCATTCGATGGGCGCCACCGTTGCATTGATCGTTATCTGCCTTTTGATTTCCTCGGTATCAAAATCACAGACCGTGGTTCCATCCGTGACGCTGCCCAGCCTGTCCGTTGCCTTGGCGTCGAACAGCATCGCCTCCGCCAGGGTTGTCTTGCCAGCCGAACCGTGGGACATCAGGCATATGTTCCTGATGTTATCACTGGTATAATTCTTCATTCTTATCCTCCCGCAAAATTCGAATCAGTTGTTTTTTATTCTATATCCCAGAACCATAATACTGTCGCTGAGATGAACATTCTCCACTACCACATCATCCGGGACTTTGATATCCATCGCGCTGAAGTTCCATATCCCCTTTATCCCGAGTCTTGCGGCGAGATCGGCAACCTCCGCCGTTACTTCCCTGGGCACTGTAATTATCGCTATGTCCGCCTTTTCCTTTTTGAGGAACTCCGGAAGGCGGTCCATATTCATTATTTCCAAGCCGTTTATTCTTTTTCCTATTACCTTTGCATCGAGATCGAATATTCCCTTGAGAAAATAGCCCCTCTTTTCAAATTTCGAGTGATTGGCAATCGCCTGTCCGAGGTTTCCGGCTCCTATTATGATTGTATTGAATCCTTTGTCTACCCCGAGTATCTTTCTCAGCTCGTTATGCAAAGACTCGACATTATAGCCGTAGCCCTGCTGGCCGAATCCCCCGAAGCAACTGAAGTCCTGCCTTATCTGCGACGCAGTCAGACCCATCTTTTCACTCAGGGCCCCCGATGATATCCGCTGGACATTGGCTTCCTTTAGATCCGCAAGATATCTGAAGTACCTGGGGAGACGTTTTATTACCGCATCTGATACTTTTTTATATTGATTCGCCATTCAGGCCTCCGTTTAAATGATGCAAAGAAAATTATATATGAACAAAAGTTTTGTGTCAATTGAAACTGCCGGGCGATTGTTCGGTAGGCTGCAGGATATGGATCTCAGGTTATAATCGGACTACAAATTTATTAAGACCTTTATATTCCCGTGTGCCGGGATTATTGGTAATAATAAGCCTTAATGTCATTTATAAGGAATGTCAATCCCGTCTACGGACCCGCCGAGTTCCAATACCGCTCCCTGTATCTCAAGAGCTGTTTCAGCGTCAAGCCTGAATGCGTTCTTTTCCAAATAGCTCCTGAGCATGGGAACAACCCTTCCGTCCCCGAAGTCAGACATGCACCGGGCTGCAAGAGCCTTGTCGTGCGTCTTTTTGAAACTCTCCTTGAGCACTTTCATGATATCGTTTGCTTTTCTTCCGGCGTCTATGTCAACCAATGCCATAATCATGTGAAAATCATCATCATTCAACAAATCCTTTTCGGCAAGCCTTTCTATTATGAGCGGAACTGCGGTTTGTCCGATTGATACAAGGGCTTCCCTCGCCGTCTCCTTTATCAGTTCGCCGTATTCATCCTCAATCGAGAATATATCCATAAAACGAACCGCATACACAGGATTGCCGGTTCTTCCTATTATCTTGATCGCCACGGTCCTGGTCTCATAGTTTCCTTCTCCGAAGGCATACCGTTCAATCATTTCTATCATGTCCGGATCCATTGCTGCAACGGCAAGGGATTCAGGAATGAATTCATCGCATATTTCACAACCCATTATGAATATCTCATTGAAATCTCCGTTGGCTTCGGACGCCCGGAAAAACTCACATGGCTTTTTGCCTTGGAAAAGCTTCTCTTCCCAGTTCTTTCTCGCATCGTTTATGATGCTTGCATAATCCCCGGGAGTCGCAGCAGACTCCATGTATTGCTCACACTTTTTCCTAATGGCATCGTTATAGCTTTGAAACAATTCTTTGAATGAATTATAGTCAGTCAAGAAAATCCTCCCTGTCCCTGCGAATGGAACCTATCATTTCCTTCAGACCGGTCCCCTTGGTTCCGACCGCAAATCCGGCAAATGCAATCAAAGGAACAACAAGCGATGAAATCAGGTAGGCATACCATGTGTATCCCAGCATCCTGATGATAAAGTACATCGGGCCAAACGCACATCTGAAAATGGCATGGACGATATTTCCCTCAAGACCGCCGGCAATACCGGGGTAAATTATAAAGTACAGGAGTTCCATGAGCAGGAATGGAAGAAATCCCGCAAAACCATATGCAAGACCCATCCAGGGCTTAACAGCGGGATCAGTTCCTTCCCTCATCGACTTTTCACCGGCCTTCCACATCTGCTTATACAGATATACCGCCGTGAAAACGAAAAAAACAAAGGAATACACGGCGATCCATGTATTCCGGTTGCTTTCCATGCTTATAGGAGCTATAAGAAAGAAAGTAAACAAGAGCATCCCTGTTCCATAGGAGACTGCGGTTTTGAGGCTGCGCTTAAGGAATAGCTTCATTCCTTGTTCTCTTCCTCCTTGAGCCTGCTTATCTTGCCCGAAATGACAAGGTCGACCAAAGCTGCGAACCCGCGTTCCCTGCTGAGGAAAGACCTGTCGACCACAAGACCGTCATAACTGCCGTTTCTGACATAGTAACATGAGTTCTCGTCCCTGGCATAATACTCTATGGTTTCGAACACACCGTCGGTATAGGTATAGATCAGTTTGCCATACGGCTCTCCCGAAATTTCCCATACAGGCTCTAGGTCGATTACCGGGACCGTAATCATCTGCTGGAAGAACCATGAGCCGAATGTCTGTATGCCTACGACTAAATTTAAGGCTTCACCATTGAATACATAATTTATCAGATTCGATTCGGAGTCAAATGTCATTTCCAGAAGGAGCTCCATGCCGTCTATATTTATGTCCACGCTTTTGACATTAATTATGCTTGGAATGTAAGGATACGGATAAACCATGTCCTTTGCGTCATTATCCAGAAAATTCAAGCTTGTCGCATTTATTGAGAAAACCTCGTTCTTATCCTCCATCATCGCATAGAATGTGTTGTTGACTATGTCTTCCCTTCCTATCTGCATCATGTATTCCACTCCGGATATCATGATTGAAACCGAATACCTTGGGTTATCCAGCCCGTATAATGAAAGGTCGTCCGGGGCGACATCCACATATTCGTCGATTGCAAGGTCCAACAGATTGTTTATCATCTCATCGGCGTTATATACATCCGCCTTGGAGAAAACCGGATGTGTCAGTATCCATGTAACAACCGGTTCGGTCTCGACCGTAAACCTGAGCTCGCCGGCCTTATACAACGAAAAGGATTCAACATCGCTCAGCGCACCCTGGAAAATATTAAGGTCAAGCAGCTCCGCCCTTGATGTATAGAGAAGGTTGGCTGAATAAAGCGAGATTGAATAAACCGTATTGTCTCCCTCGCGCATGGCATAATATCCATCCCTGTTGTACAGCATGTTGCCAAGTATTATTTTATAGGATGTTCCGTTGGCCGCCTTGCCTTGCACATAATATCTGCCGTCAAGTCCGTATTTGGCCAGGTCCTCGGCCTCGCTTTCAATTATTTCGCTGGCAACCAGGTTTGATGATGCGATTACTATACCGTCGACAACCCTCTGGGAAAGCTTTACGTTCTCCTCGTTTGTAAGATACCATGCCTTGATTACCCTTGTGGTCCCATCCTTTTCGGTTATTGTTTCCGACCGCTGCTTCATAGGCATTATTATACCGTTGCTGTTTATGGT
>JAWOIG010000037.1:0-3681 GCA_046484775.1 Clostridia bacterium
GGACGCTGCCTTAAGCGGCTTTGTGTGGTTGTCTTGTTTACTGATGGTAAAAATGATATATTATTACCTAATTGATATGACAGCAGGAAGGTTAATGAAAAGAATCCTCTTTATTAAAAATTTATTCAAGACGCTTCCGCCCGCACCGGCCATTGTAATGGCTTTCTTTCTGGCTATACTTACAGGAACACTGCTTCTTTCGATGCCGTTCGCAACAAAAGCCCCGGGCGGCATAGGGGCTGCCAACGCTTTGTTCACCGCAACCAGCGCAGTCTGTGTGACAGGACTTGTTGTCGCTGACACCGCCTCTACATGGACGGCTTTCGGACAGACTGTCATTCTAATACTGATTCAGATCGGCGGTCTCGGAATAATGACCGCCGCATCAATGTTTTCACTGATTCTCGGAAGGCGCATCGGCCTGAAGGAACGGCTGAACATCCAGGAGTCGCTGAATGAGTTCAATCTTCAGGGCGTGGTCAAGATGTTCAAATACATTCTTATCGCCACTTTTTCGATCGAGGCCGTGGGCACGGTGCTTCTGGCCATAAGGTTCATACCCGACTTCGGGTTCTGGAGCGGTCTCGCCAGGAGCGTCTTCCATTCCATATCAGCTTTTTGCAATGCCGGTTTCGATATAATGGGAACCACCGCAGCGCCATATGTCAGCCTGACCGGCTATAACGGAAGCGCCCTGGTCATGTTCACGATTTCAATTATGTTTATCATCGGCGGAATGGGCTTCGTGGTATGGAAGGATCTGGCCAGCATCAAGAAGTTCAGGGATTTCATGCTGCATACCAAGATCGTTCTGATAATGACAGGCATACTGCTTGTCTCAGGCACGATTCTATTATTTATATTCGAATATGGAAACACCTTGGAAGGCATGGGTTTCATTCAGAAGATAGGCAATTCATTCTTCCACGCCGCCACTCCAAGGACAGCGGGTTTCAATACGCTGCCGGTGGAAGGCATGAGGCCTCAGTCTCAGCTTCTGACGATGATCCTGATGTTCATCGGGGCCGCGCCGGGTTCGACGGCTGGTGGAATCAAGGTGACCACTTTTGTAATTGTTTTTTTCTCCATACTTACATATATGAAGGGCGGAGAAGATGTAAACCTGCTCAAGCGAAGAATAAACCCGGCTATTGTCAGAAAGGCCCTGGCGATTTTCTTTGTTTCGATTACGCTTGTGTTCACTACCACTTTTGTATTATTATTTAGCAACGCGGGTACTTTCATCGAGTGTATCTTTGAAGCCGTGTCGGCCTTTGGAACGGTCGGTTTGTCCACAGGGATAACACCGGCATTGCCGCTGGCCGGTAAAATTGCAATTACCATAACTATGTTTGTCGGAAGGGTCGGTCCTCTTGCGCTGGCGGTAACTCTCACCACGCATGTTCAGAAGAAGCCATATTCCTATCCCGAAGGCAAGATAGCTGTTGGATGACGGAGGTTAGTCATGAATTCATATCTGGTCCTTGGCCTTGGCCGCTTCGGCATGGCCTTTGCAAAGACAATGTCCGACCTGGGGCACGATGTCCTCGGAGTCGATCAGAATCCGCAGGTCGTGCAGGATGTAAGCGATGAGCTCGCGCATGTCATTTCATCGGAAATCTCAAATGAGGATTTCCTGAAATCGATAGGCGTGTCGAACTTCGACGCATGTGTGGTTGCCATAGGCAGCGACCTTCAGTCAAGCATACTCACGACCGCCTTATTAAAGGAATTGGGTGCAAAGTATATAATTTCCAAGGCTCAGAACGACCTGCACGCCAAGGTTCTGATGACCGTAGGCGCAAACAGGGTCATCTTCCCCGAACGCGACATGGCCATAAGGGTCGCCAACAACCTGGCTTCCCACAATATAATCGACAGCATTCAGCTTTCAGGCGACCACAGCATCATGGAGACAAACATCCCGGAAAGGTGGATCGGCAGGACCATTACCGAGCTTGGCATCCGGGCGAAGTACCGTGTCAATATCCTTGCGGTGAGAAAGGGCGACGATCTCAACATCTCCCCCGGCGCCGATTATATTTTCAAGGATGGCGATGTTGTATCGATCATGGGAAAGAACAAGGACCTCAAGGATCTTCAGTATATAAAATAGATTCCCGGGCATAATCGGCAGGTCGACCGCAACCCCGGATTGCATTGTTATGTTCCGGTGAATCAGGAGAAATTTTTTATGACATTGATCAGGTATAAGTTTGATAAAATAGGTCTGGCCGCCCCCAGGATAATGATGCCTTCCGAGGATGTCAGCCTGGCGAAGTGGGCTGTGATAGCTTGCGACCAATATACATCCGACCCTTCATACTGGGAGGATGTCGATAAAACGGTGGGCCAGTCCCCTTCCGCCCTCAGGATGTTTCTGCCCGAGGCGTATCTTGGCACCAGTTTTGAAAGGAAAGGCGCCTCCTCGATTCTGCGTGAGATGAAGTCATATATAAAAGGTGGGGTCCTGTGCGAACTCGAGCCCGGCTTTATGCTTACCCGCCGCACGACATCCTATGGGAATGTCAGGAACGGCCTTATCGTATGTGTCGACCTTGAGGAGTATTCCTTCGAACCCGGGTCCCAACCATTGATCAGACCTACGGAAAAGACGATACTTGAAAGAATTCCCCCGAGGGTCAGAATACGCGAAAAAGCCCCGCTTGAATTACCGCATATACTTTTCCTGATCGACGACCCGGGTAAAACCGTCATCGAACCCCTTGTAAAATCAAGGAATCTATATACAAAGCTTTACGACTTCAATCTTATGAAGAACGGCGGCCGCATTGAAGGCTATCATATAACAGAGGAATCCGCTCTATCTTCAATAGCAAATTCCATAATAACGCTTGCATCGAAGGACAATTTCCGGAATCGCTACGGCGCGGACAGGGATCTGATGCTGTATGCAGTGGGCGACGGCAACCATTCGCTGGCAGCGGCATTGCAGCATTGGACAAACGTAAAGGCAAGGCTGGGGCTTGATTCCTCGGACGAGCACCCGGCCAGATATGCGATGGTCGAACTGATAAACCTGCATGACGAAGGGATGAAGTTCGAGGCCATTCACCGTGTGCTCTTTGGATGCAGCGCCGATGATGCCATTGCCGGCCTCAAGGCATCCTTTGATGTTGAAATCAAGGAAACAGATGGACTTGCCGAGTTGCTTGGATTGATGAATGAAACCTCCACAGACCCGGATTTGCATGGCTTTGGAATGGTTTCCGGCGGGAGGATGTTTTTTGCCGGTATAAAATCGCCTGTCCATAGCCTTACCGTGGCTACCGTACAGGAATTCCTTGATGGTTTCTCAGACAGCCGCAGCCTGGCCATGGATTTCATACATGATACGGACAGCGCAGTCGCCCTATCGAAATCAGGCAATATCGCATTCCTGCTTCCGCCCATAAATAAAGCCGGTTTCTTCAGAACCGTAATCGAGGAAGGCACCCTTCCCCGCAAGGCTTTTTCAATGGGGCACGCGGACGAAAAGCGCTTTTACCTGGAGTCCCGCAGAATTATTTGAATATATTTGAATATATATTGAATCTATATTGAGTCTGTATTGAATCTGTATTGAATCTGTATTGAGTCTACATTAAATCTATATCGAATCTATATTGTCACAGGCCGCTTCCTCGTTTCAACGAGTCGGGTCCGTACCTGTCCTTCAAC
>JAWOIG010000092.1:0-5354 GCA_046484775.1 Clostridia bacterium
GCAAACCTTAATGTCACAAAGTCGGGGGATATCATAAATCTTGGGGTTTTCAGCGTGGAATTCATAAATTCCAACCACAGCATAGCCGATTCCATGGCCCTGGCGATTCGGACTCCTGTCGGAACGATCCTGCACACATCTGATTTCAAGATTGACTATACTCCTGTCGCCGGCGAGCCGATGAACCTGCAGCGCATAGCTGAGATCGGGGAAGAAGGAATCCGGCTCCTGATGGCCGACAGTACTAATGTTGAAAAAGAAGGTTTCACCATCAGCGAAAGAATTGTCGGCGAATCATTCGAGGCGATTTTCGCAAAGGCAAGCGGCAGGATCATAGTCGCCACATTTGCTTCGAATGTCCACAGGGTGCAGCAGGTCGTCAACGCAGCCATAAAATTCAACAAGAAAATCATCGTCTTCGGCAGGAGCATGCACAATGTAATGAAGAAATCAATTGAACTGGGGTATCTGACCGTGCCTCCGGGAACCCTGATCGAACCCGAGGAAATGGATGGATACAGTCCGGATAAGCTTGTATTCATCGCAACAGGTTCCCAGGGCGAACCTATGTCGGCCTTGCGAAGGATGGCGATGGAAACCCACAGGAAGGCGGAGATTTCCAAAGGCGATCTGGTCATAATATCGGCATCCGCGATTCCCGGGAATGAGAAACCGATAAACAAGCTCATAAATGGAATACTGAAAAAAGGCGGGGATGTGATATATGAGGCCCTGCATGAGATACATAGTTCAGGACACGCGTGCAGGGAGGAACTAAAGCTGATCCACAGCCTGACAAAGCCGGATTTATTCATGCCCATCCACGGCGAATTCAGACACCTGAAAAGACATTCAGACCTGGCTAAGTCCATAGGGATGGCTGACAAGGATATCTTCATAATGGAAAATGGGAAAGTGCTGGAAATAGATGAATACAGCGCGGCAATCAAGGGAACTGTTCCCAGCGGCTACCTGATGGTGGACGGACTGGGCGTCGGCGACGTAGGAAACATCGTCCTGCGCGACAGGAAGCACCTTTCACAGGACGGATTGATAACCATAGTCGTCACAATCGAAAAATCCACCGGTGAAATAATAGCGGGTCCGGATGTCATTACAAGGGGTTTTGTGTATGTCAAGGAATCCGAACTGCTTATAAACACCATACGCGAAAAGACTTCGGAAGCCCTGTATGGACTCGACCTTGCCGCGATGGACTATAATGCGATCAAGAATGTAATAAGAAAGAAACTCAGGGAATTCCTGTACAAGGAAACAAAAAGAAACCCGATGATCCTTCCGATAATCATGGAAATATAGGAATCGCAAGGGTCCCGTGCCGATATGACGAAATTCACGCGGCCTCATGCGAAATTCATACGGCCCAAGGCGGGTTGACTGCCCGGCCTGCGTATGTTAGTATTCTCTTATATAAAGCGATGAGCGGGATCAGTAGGCCTTCCGTTGGATTAAGAAAACGTTCCGGTTGATGAAAGGAACGGCGGTGCGGAAAGGATGAATTACCCCCGGGAGTGTTCCGTTGAAAAGAGTAGGCGGGAACGGTTGCCGGCGTTAAACGGTCATGAGACATGCGGCTGCATGTGAATTAAGGTGGTACCACGGTCCTTTTCCGTCCTTATGCGGGGGAGGGCTTTTTTTATTGAATAAAAGGCGACGAATGGCAAAGAGGTGAGGAAGATGAATGTTTTTGATGTTTTGAAGGAAAGGGGCTTCATAGCCCAGACGACCCATGAGGAACCGATCAGGGAGCTGCTGGGGAAGAAAAAGGCAACGTTCTATATAGGTTTCGACCCGACGGCGGACAGCCTTCATATCGGGCATTTCCTGCAGCTTATCGTAATGCGCCACATGCAGCAGGCGGGGCACAGACCGATCGCCGTGCTCGGAGGCGGAACCGCCATGGTCGGCGATCCTACGGGGAAATCCGACATGCGCAAAATGATCACGCGCGAAGAAATCAACCATAACGCGCAATGTTTCAAAAAGCAAATGTCCAGGTTCATTGACTTCGGGGATGGCAAGGCCATCATGCTTGACAATTACGATTGGCTGGGGAATCTCAATTACATTGATTTCCTGAGGGAAATCGGCATGCATTTTTCCGTCAACAGGATGCTGACCGCCGATTGCTTCAGGACGCGCCTGGAAAAAGGACTTTCCTTCATAGAGTTCAATTACATGATAATGCAGGGATACGACTTTCTTAAGCTGAATCAGGATTACGGCTGCATGCTCCAGCTTGGAGGCGACGACCAGTGGTCCAACATCATTGCGGGGGCAGACCTTATAAGAAGGGTCGAGGGAAAGGAAGCCTATGGAATGACCTTCACCCTTCTGACCACTTCGGACGGGAACAAGATGGGCAAGACCGAGACCGGCGCAATCTGGATAGACGAGGAAAAGACGACGCCGTATGATTTCTTCCAGTACTGGAGGAATGTTGACGATGCCGATGTCGAAAGATGCCTCAAGCTGCTTACATTCCTGCCGCTGGATGAAATAGCCGCTCTTTCGGCGATGAAGGACGAGGAAGCCAACAAGGCGAAGGAAGTCCTGGCGTTTGAGGTGACGAAGCTTGTACATGGCGAGGAAAAGGCGATGGAAGCCATGGATGCCGCGAAAGCGCTGTTCGGCGAAGGCGGATCGTCCGTGAGCATGCCGTCGGGAGTAGTCGACGAGTCAATGCTTTCAGAGGGATTCGATATTCTCGACGCCCTTGTATTCGCGGAACTTGCTCCTTCAAGGGGCGAGGCAAGAAGAATCGTGCTCAGCGGAGGCATTGTCATGAACGGCGCAAAAGTCGATGACTTCAAGCTCATGATCGATGTCTCGATGTTCGCGGAAGGCGGACTTGTGCTAAAACGGGGTAAAAAGAAGTTTTTCCGCATAGAATTGGGACATTTGGCTGACTAGCAAAAAAAAAGTTGAAATACATCTTGTTTTTTGCTTAAATAATGTTAGAATGTTTTAGAAAAGGTTGACGCTCAAATATATATTAGGAGGCACTATAATGGTTGATTTGATGGAAATTTCTGCCGCATTGCAGAAAGGCCGTGCAAAAATAGTCAAGGAAATGGTTGAACAGGCGGTTGCGGAAGGTATTTCTGCAAAACAGATTCTTGAGGAGGGACTCCTCCACGGAATGAACATCGTTGGACAGAAATTCAAAATAAATGAACTTTATGTTCCGGATGTGCTTGTAGCCGCCAGGGCGATGAACGCAGGCACCGAGATTCTCAAGCCTTTACTGATTGAGGACGGAGTCAAGGCGGCCGGCAAGGTAGTGCTCGGAACCTGCAAGGGCGACCTTCACGACATAGGCAAAAACCTTGTTAAGATGATGATGGAGGGAAAAGGCCTCGAGGTAGTCGACCTCGGAGTTGATGTACCGGCTGAAACCTTCGTTACCGCAGCAATTGAAAATGATGCGCAGATAATCGCATGCTCGGCTCTTCTCACGACAACGATGGGCGAGATGGCAAACGTCGTCAAGGTTGCCGAGGAAAAAGGAGTCAGGGACAAATTTACGATTATGATAGGCGGAGCACCCGTTAACGAAAGCTTCAAGGTCAGCGTAGGCGCCGACATATATGCACCTGATGCCGCATCGGCAGCAGACGAAGCAGTCGGCTCGCTCACAAATAAACCCATAACCAAAATGCATAACAAACAACCTGCATTCATTGCAGGTTGTTTTTTTACGCCCCCAAAACCCAAAACTTCAAACAATTGCCCAAGGCAACTGTTTGATAATTTTCACAGAAAATAGACACAAAAACATACGGGTATTTTCTCGCAATGTTGACAAAACCACTTGAAACAGCTTGTTTTGCCAATATCATGCAAAGCGGGTGGTTTACTGAATCCGTTAAAATTTTACAATTGCCCAAGGCAACTGTTTGATAATTTGTGCAAAAAAAGAGGGCAGGCGCACCAGAAAACAAAAGAAGGAAGATCAGAGCACGTTGAATTTCATGGTGTAATCGCGGCCGGCAGGGAGGCCTGCGGCGACTGAGTAGATGTCGGAAGCCTTTATTTCATGGTCAAGGAGTTTTTTCCATGATGGCCGGGCGATATCGTAGAATGGCCGGAGCGAGGTGAAGACCGGTATCCGGGCATTCTTTTCAAGGACCGGCACCAGGTCCATTCCACGTTTGCTTGCGGCCAGAAGCCGGGCATAGAGGGGACCGGCTTTTCTGATGGCATCCGCCTCGCCGCTTTTCAAATCCAGAAGAATGTGCATCAAGATGCGGGAAATCCTTGTCTTTGGGTATCTCTTGGATGCGCATCTTTCTATATAGTCCCCAAGGGATGAAGATGGGAACAGTTCTGATTTAAGTCTGTTCTCAAGACCCTCCGACACACCGGGATATTCCACAAGTTCCTCGGGTGAGAGTGAGGCGATTTTATAAAAAACCGCATCCTTGAGCATTTCGCCGCCGATATAACCGATTCCCTGCGAATAGAAGCTTTCCATGATTGAAAAAGCGGGCGGCGGCAGAAAATCACGGACGGACTCAAGTCCGTTTTGAAATATGGAGCGTCTTATTGCAGTCGCACTGGGAAAGCCGCCGGTTATATCCTCATCTTTATAAGCCGACGCAATCCTCGGTACGCTCACCGGCTTGATCGGAAGCCCGTTTTTTATAATGGCCTTTATATATTCTATGCCCAGGATATTGTTGGAGCCTTCAATTACATCCGTCATGATCGGATTGCCCGAATATGCGGACAAAGCCAGGGCCCGCGCCCGGGCGAACGAGATTCCCGAAGCCAGATTCTGCTTGAGCAGTCCGCGGTAATCCTCCGGCTCTTCGACAAGTATGCCTGCTATTTCCCTCAGAATCTTTATATCATTGTTTTCCGAGCCGAAAACCAAGGAATCGACAATTCCCAGCCTGTCCATCATCAGCAGAGCGGACGAAGCATAGTATTCGGCGCTGCTGCACGAAAAGACATTGGGCAGCTCGAAGACAAGGTCGGCGCCGTTTCGGACCGCGGTTTCCGCGCGAAGGTTCTTCGGAAGAACCGCAGGCTCCCCGCGCTGAAGAAAATCGGAACTCAACACGCACACCACATACTCGCCGTCGGGATGGGCCATTGCCCTGCGCATGTGGTTGAGGTGTCCGTTATGAAACGGGTTATATTCGCAAACTATTCCGACGGTGCGCATCGAACCCTCCTAGACATTGAATCTGAAAAGAATTACATCGCCATCCTGGATGACATAATCCTTTCCTTCGCTCTTTATGAGCCCCTTTTCACGGGCGGCCGGCATGCTGCCGCACTCTTCCAGCGTTTTGAAGGGTATGACCTCCGCGCGAATGAAGCCC
>JAWOIG010000134.1:0-5349 GCA_046484775.1 Clostridia bacterium
GGTTCGCCGGGTCCAAGTCCGGCCGTTTCCTCATATACCTGAATCGAAGCCCTGTCGCCCCTCATCTCGATTATTTCACCTACCAGCCTCTCGTCGCTGACCCTGACGACATCGAACATATTGGCATCGCGCATATCCTTTGCCACAACCAGCGGGCCCGAGACTTTTACTATGGTTCCCTTACTCACCTAATCACTTCCTTTACTCTAATTGTCATTGAACAGTATGTCGGCGCCTATCGCTTTTTCCGCCGCCTTCCTGATGTTTTCCATTCCAAGTCCCATCGAGCCCTTGTTGCCCGGTATGGGTATTATCGCCGGCAGAGGGTTCTCCGAGTATTTCTCCATCTCGTCCTGTATCCTGTACAGGATATCCTCCGTCACAAATACAACCGCATAATGTTTTTCAGCCAGCTCCACTAGAAGCTCGCCCGGATTGACCTTGCGTATGTCGAAGACATCTATCCCAAGGGCCTTGAAGCCGAGGATGCTGTCCCTGTCGCCTATGACCGCCGCCTTATACATATCCGTTCCTAAGCCTTTCCCTTATAATGTCACCGTTGATCCTGTTGATCTTTCCCACAAGTATGATCCTTGCGTTCTTTATGTCCGTTTCCCTTCCCAGCATATATCCGACGAGGGGTTCTATTCCAAATGCCTTGAACCTGAATTTCCTCAGATAATCCATAATATGGTTGTCACAGGCCTTTTCGAATTCCGTCAGCCCCGCCGGGTTGTCGATGATCATATCCAGCAGCCCGCCGTATCCGCTGCCCTTTATTTCTTCCCTGAACCCTGCAATATCCCTGCCGAAGCAGTCGGTATATCGTTTCACGGGAATTCTTCCACCTTTGATCAGGACCCTTGACAACAGGTCAAGGTCCACCATCCTGGCCTTTATCCTTATAAAAGCGTTTATGTTGGCTATGTCTATCGTCATTGCAGCCAGGTCCGACAGATAACTGCTGCCGGCGGCTTCCGCCAGTCTCTTGAAAAGGACATAATAAGCGCCATCCATGATAATGTCTATTATCTGCGGATCCCTTGTCCTTGAATAAGCATCTATGCTTTCAATCACTGCGGATGCGAATTCAGGAGGAAGCCTCCTGACATCCCTTTCCCTTACCATCAGCGCGAGGCTGTTAACATCGAACACGCCGTTGTCTGCAAAAAGGCCTTCCCCGTCGCTTCCGGTAAATTCCGCCTTTATAAGAACCTTGATGTTGTGGCCATCATAGCGATATGCGAAGATATCGAAAATCTGCGGCTCGGGACTTATTTCCTTCATGTATGCGTAAAGATCCGACGCAGCCTTTTTCAGAATGAATTCGTAATCGTCGGACTCGGCGTAGCCTGCTTCATTCAATACCCTGAGCGCGGACGCGGCAGTATCGGCCTCTATCATCCTCTCGATACGGCTTTTACCCAGCATATTCAATTCGGCGACGCGCACCCTTGCGACGGCATACGCATATCTTGTCTCAGGCAGCACTTATTTCTCCCTTTCAAACAGTATCCGGACCACTTCAGCCTCCATCCGCTCCCTCCCGAGTCTTATTATTGACTCAAGCGTGAGATTTGTCTGTATATCGCCATTCATGACCATAAGTCCGCCTGCGGATTTCAGGCACTCCTCCGATATGGAGACTTTCATGCCCGGTGCTTTCTTTTCAATGCTTTCCACAAGATCAGATCCGATTTCCGAGCAATCCCTGTCATTGAGCTTCAGTATATTATCGCCTTCCGTCAGAACAGGAACAGCAAGGTTTGTCAGAAAATCAATGTATTCTTTCCTTGGAAGCACCTGCAGCCTCTCGACGGATTTATCGAATACAGTGGATATGGCCTTCTGCATGGCGGCAAGTTTTTTCTTCCTGCCCTCCAGCATGCTGTTCGCAACCACTCTTCTTGCAGCGTCTGCGCCCTCGGTTTCAGCCTTCGCTTTTTCCGATTCAAGTGTTCGATCGAAACGCTTTTTCAGGTCTTCCTCAGCTTTGGCGGCTGTTTCAGCCGCATAGTTGACCCTATTCTCCGCCTGAAGCTTCGCCTGTTCGATTATTCTGGCTGTAATCATCTCTATTCCAGACATTTTATCCAACCCTGCCTATCATAAGTATTGATATCAGGATTGCGAATATAGCGAAAAGCTCGACCATAAGCGTCAGGATTATCCCCTTTACCATATCGCTTGAACGTTTTGCTACTATGCCTATGCTCGCGGCGGCGACCCTGCCCTGGTATATTGCCGAGAACATGCCGACTATCCCTATCGGCAGCCCTGCGATAAGAAGCGCAATCCCGCTGTTGACATCCAGCGCCGACCCAAGCTCGGTCATCTTCGCCATTATCATGAATGCTATTACAAATCCGTATATTCCCTGGGTGCTCGGCAATGCTTCCAATATCATTACCGAAACAAATTTATCGCCATCCTCCGCGACGACTCCGCTTGCTGCCTCTCCGGCTATGGATACGCCTTTGGCGGAACCCGCCCCGGCAAGAAAGAATGCCACCGCCGCTCCTAAAACAGCAAAGAAATTACCATCAAACATCATATGCCTCCTAATCCTTTATCCTGATATATTTTGTATTCCTTTTAAAAGGCCGGAATGGTTTTCCGCCGCCTTCATAAAACTTACCGAAGTATTCTATGTACTGGAGCCTGCTCGAGTGCACATAAGCTCCCAGCGCATTGAGCATGAAATTCAGCGAGTGCCCCACTGCGAAAACCAATATGAACACTATCACTCCCGTGAAGCTGAATCCACCCATCGAACCCATCTCGTTGACTATGCTTGCAATTACCGATGTCGCCAAACCCAGCGCCAGCAGCCTTGAGTACGAAAGCACATCGCTCATGAAGCCAATGAGGTCGTACATGCTTGCAAGGCCTCCTATTATCTTTCCGATTATCTTCTTGCTCTTCCTGCCCTGTGTAAGGAACAGCAGCACCGCCCCGGCAATCAGAAGATATCCTCCCCAGGGGCCTGTCGCATCGGATAGCCCAACGGGGATACCGGGTACGAACGGAATGACCAGAAATACCGCACCAGTGAAAAATATATACCAGAAAAGCACATCGAACACTACCGCAAGGTATTTCTTCTGCTTGATGAAGTTTGCAGCTTTCATTGCAAGACCGGTATAAATATGGATTACACCGAAAAGAAGCGACCACATAAGAAGGTATTCCGGATCCGTTACAGGTGCGAACCAGATGGATATATCCTTCGAAGCATCGCCCATGATTATCGGTATCAGGTTGCCGAACCAGCTTCCGAACAAAGCTCCCCAGAATATGGTGGCTATGCCGCAGAGCATCATCATCTTCATGAATCTCCGCATCGTGTCCTCGAGCTTTGCAAAAAAGTATATCGCCCCGCATGCCAGGGCCATAACAAGGCCATATCCCGCATCCGACAGCATGAGGCCGAAGAACAATATGAAGAACGGGGCCATCACCGGGTTGGGGTCGACGGACTTTGGAGACGGCAGCGAATACATTTGGGTTATATCCTGTACCGAATCGGCTATGAATCCGTTTGAAAGCAGGACCGGGAATTCCTCATCTTCAATCGGATCCCTGAACTTAAGGTCCACCGTCCATTTTTCATTGAGCTCCGCGGACAGGCTGTCCTCAAGCGGCGCGGGCACCCAACCCTCAAGGAAGAAAATCCTCTTGCCTGATGCCACATTTCCGTCCGTCAGGGAGATTTCCTTTCTGATTGAATAATAGTCATAGACGAGTTCAATCTCATCCAGATGGGCCGCCATTTCAGCCAGCTTCTTTTCTATCTCGTCAGCCCTTTCTTTTTCATCCGATATCGTGAATTCTATCTTCTTTATATTATCTTCTACTTTTCCTTCATAACCCTGGAATGAAACCGAAGCGAATCCGTTTCTCTTGAGTATCGACGAAACCGCCTGCAGATCATCCGAATGAACGTATGCCGTGATGTATGTCTGGTCGGAATCGCTGCCCGTGGTTTCAATCCAACCCGCAAGACCTGCTTCGGAAATAGTTTCCCCGATTGCATCCATATCGGCCGCCGCAGGTACCATTCCCTTGAGAATCCGGGTATTTTTTGTGGATTCCATCTCAAGTGGTATGGACAAAGCGGACCACGAATTCAGGTTGGTAATGGCATTGAGATTTTTATTGATTCCGGACTTTACCTGCAGCAGTTCCTCCCTGGTTCTGTTGACTTCGGCGGCACGGGCAAGGACATCATGTCTTTTTAGCACTGTTCCCATGTAGTCGTGGTTTCCTATGTCCCTCCTGACCTTGAAAATGGGTTTATCCCTTTTGTCAAATTGCTTCAATACAGAAATGGCGCTCTCAAGCACCGTTATTTTCCCACTGAGTTCAAGAAGGTCTTCCTTGTCGGTGTCCTTCCTGAAAATTCCGCCCAGTTCATCATCTATCTCCGCGCCGACAATATCGACGGCGCCGATTTCCATAAGGCGCGTCAATATCCTGTGCCTGTCGTCGTGCAGGCCGACAAGCGTCAGCTTTTTCATTTCGATTATTGCCACTTGCCGTCCCCGATCTTCCCTATGACATATTCAACGGCTTTATCGACATTTGACTCCGCATCTCGCCTTATCTTATCGCAATCGTCTATAAAGGATGCCTCAAGCTTTTCAACCTGTGCTTCCGCTTCCTTTATTTTTTTGGCTATTATTCTGCCGGTTTCCTTTTCGAGCAATTCCCCATATTCAATGTTAAGCCTTTTCAAGTCGGAAGCCGACATATCGGCCGTCTCCCTGGCTTTTCTGACGCCTTCCGCCAGGATTTCATCAGCCCGTCTTTCAGCTTCGAGTATTTTTTGCAGAGCGCCTTTATCCATTAAATTCCACCTTGCCGTCCATTTTTGTCATACCAATTCATTTTACTGTAAAACGGCTTTTTTTTCAAGAAAGCACTCGTAAATATTCAAAATATGCATAAAAGTTAATTCCCAAAGCAAGTTCCACAGTGGCCATGGCGGTGGAATTTGTCCGGGAAAGATTTACTGTAGAATTTAGTCCGGGAAATTTTCTTGAAGCAGGGAAGATCATGACAGACTTGAATTCTACCAAACACAGGCATCTGACATAGGTTGAACGGCTTGAAATTCAAAATTGCCTCAACCACTGCATGACATTCAAATCGGTACAATAACCTCCGGTACAATAACCTCTGGGGTTTTTGACACAGGTCCCGGTCGCGCATGGCAGTTTTTTGATTTAATCGCACATATGGTATAAAATGTTACCGGTGATATCTTCGGGAGGTAATCCACAATGCGGCCTTTCAATATTCTTTTCTTTTTATTCCCTACAACCGTCATAATGCTTATATTCTTTC
>JAWOIG010000136.1:0-12908 GCA_046484775.1 Clostridia bacterium
GGAGCCTCCATAGCCTCACCTGAAGCGAAATTCTTTTCGTCAGGCCTGGGCTTGAATCTTTATCCTTTCACCGCCATACATACAAAAAACTCAACCGCCGGAATTGATATTCTTCATCCGGCATCTTTTATTAATACATATGGCGTTGAATTGAAATTAGCCCGTCAGGACCGGATCCTGATTCCTTTGGATTGCATCATGTATCTCCGCACTGCGCTCAATGGGAGCCTCCATAGCCTCACCTGAAGCGAAATTCTTTTCGTCAGGCCTGGGCTTGAATCTTTATCCTTTCACCGCCATACATACAAAAAACTCAACCGCCGGAATTGATATTCTTCATCCGGCGGTTTTCGTTCAGTATGTATGGCTTACTGCGTTTTCATCGGTTTTCCACTCGCTTGTGTATATCTCATACACGATGCTCGCAGAAAACCTCGAAAGCCTTGTCTGAATTGAAACCATGGCAGTGTAAAGCAGTTTTTGCAAATTGAATGGCAATAATAAATTCTGTATTATTCCATAGCGTACGGCTATAATAATTTCAGGATAATCGACAGATCGGATTCGTTGCCGTAGTGATATTCGTGGACAGTCGGGTGTTCAAGGTCGGTGGAGCGGTTGGGAAGAGTCAGTTCGCCGGCATATCCGTCTACATACGGCAATCTTTCAGTGTGAATTCTGATTTTATTATCGTCGATTTCCATTATTCTATATGAGGTGGTTCCCAGTACGGTGCTTGCTGTTTCAATTTGGTAAGTGTTGCCCAAGGGCACAATGCTGTTAATATGCTGGTGCCCGCAAAAATATGCGAGAACCCTGTGATCGGGATTACCGAGAAGCCCGGCTAAAGGCGCTATGGTTTCATCAATCCTGAAATAATCCCAGTCTTTGCAGAATCCGCCCGTGCGGCTTTGGAGCAGTGGATAATGGCCGAAGACAAATTTACGACCTGGCTTTTCAAGTTGTTTCTTCAGCCAATCCAGCTGCCCGTCCGGATCGCCGTTCCTTACAGCGAACCCGATATAAAGCATTCCGTCGAATTCCATGGAAAAACGCACGCCTTGTTCGCCAAAAACCCTGTAATGATTTGTTTGCTCAATCGGAACATATTCATATACCTCAATCCCCGGGTATCTTTCCTCCATAGCCTTTGTAGCGCACAGGTCGTGGTTGCCCGGGATGGGGATATATGGTTTGCCTATTGCGTCAAGCTTCTTTTTTACAAACTCAAGCTCGGAGATGCAGGCGCTGCCCTTTACGGTCAGGTCGCCGCACAGGGCGACCAGATCGTATCCGCGCGATGCGGTTTCCAACCATTGCCAGAATTGTCCAAGGACAGCCTCCGAAGCGGGGTAATGAAGATGAGTTTCACCATTGTCATAATGGGAATCGGCCAGTATCAATACATTCATATTATATATTATATAGAAAACCAGCGTTTCCGGGCAATGACATTATTTATGTGTTAATATTTACCTAAGAAACCGGGGGACCCCGAAAAACCCCGGTATTTTACGAATATATATAATAGGAAAGGTTTTTCGCTGATGAACAATGAAACGGAGAACCCTGTGAAATTTGATAATTTGAATGAACGTGTGCTTTTTGCAAAGGAAAGTTCGGAAGAAATGAATGACCTGATAGGCGAGTATATTCCGTTTATAAGGAATACGGCGACCAGGGTGATTCCTTCGGTTGAGTATGATTCATACAGCAGTACGGCAATGGAGGCTTTCGCAGAAGCGGTATCGAAGTTCAGGATGAATGAAGGAAATTTCCTGGGGTTCGCCTCACTGGTAATATCAAACAGGATAAGGGATCAGATAAGAAAAGAATACCGGCCGAGGGAGATACCCGGGGAAGAAGTTGAAGCGGTGCAGATTTCCTTCGATGAGGCGGACAGAAGCGTGGAAGTAGGTATGTTCAGGGCTGAGCTGGCTGAATACGGAATTACTCTTAATGAATTGCTGAAAAACAGCCCCAGGCATAAAAACACAAGGCTTAAGGCAAACCTGGCTGCCGAAACGCTGGTAAATGACAGCAAGCTGTTCGAATTGCTTAAGAAAACCGGCAGAATTCCGGTAAAAAAGCTGGGAGAGTGTTCAGGCATAACATGCAAACTGATTGAGCATAGAAGAAAATACATAATAGCGAGGGCATTGCTGAAACAGGACAAGTATTCATATTTGAAGGAATATGTAAAATGAGGTGGAACGAATGAAAGGCATAGTAATTGAAAAAGGTTCCGGCAAATCCATTGTGATGGATCGAAGCGGCCGATTTATAAAAACAAGAACCATGAAGGGTTGGAGGGAAGGCGACGAAGTGAATTTCACTTCTGATTCGGCAAGGACCGCAGGCGCACTCTCGTTTGCGGCTGCTTTCGTCATTACGGCGGCGCTTGGTTTATACGGCGCATTTGCGCTCAATTCATATACGGTCAATCTTGATGTTAATCCATCGATATCGATTGAAGCAAACGCATTCAATGTCGTCCGGGAAATAACCGCAATGAACGATGATGCCGAACAGATTGGCGATCTGTCGGAATTGATGGGCATGAAGGTCGGACAGGCCGTCAACGAGGCTATATTGATTTTGTTGGAGGAAGGATATCTTCAGGCTGATGGAACAGTGGTGCTCTCAATAGAGGGAAGCAACAGCAAGGTCAGGACAGTGGTGCGGGAAGTTTCGGATGCGATTGAAAACGCATTTGTCGAAAGTCAGGACGGAAGTGAAACCGGAGATCCCGATACCGAGGGAATAAAGGTCTACGTGGGAAGAATAACAGAGGAGATGGCTGTTGCGGCAGAAGAGCTCGGAATTCCATACGGCAGAGTGGTTCTTGCTGCGAAGGCTGTTGAAGAAGGCGCTGATATGGATTATGAGATGGCGTCTTTGCTGAGCATACAGGAAATCCAAAGAATAAGGAATATTTCAAAAACAATAGACAAAGCCACGGATGTACTTGAAGGGACGTCAAAATCCAACAAGGAAGACGGAAAGGCAAGGATAAAGCAGGTTGAGGCAATGTCCGACAAGATTCTGGACGAGGCGATTAAACTGGAGAAAAACCTGGCGGACCTTTCGGCACTCATTGCGGGAGGTAATGCGAAGGAAGAAACAATATTCAGGCATGCAATTCTTGAAGCACAGCTTGAGGACATTCTTAACCATATAGGACAGCTTGGGTTCACAGCTGAATTGGAAACCGAGGAAATAATCAACGGAATGTCGATGTCCGGGGGAGCTGACAAAGAAGAGAAGGAAAGAATCAGGGAGGAAATAGAAATAGCCCGCGAAGCAAGCCATGAAGCAAAAAAAGAAGAAGTCCGCACCAGGGTTGAGGAAAAGATGGAAGAAGTAAAGGACAAGGTGGAGATTTTAAAAACAGCAAAGGGCAAGTCGGATGAATCACAGGCGGCCAAGCAGAACAACCCCGGAGAAAACGCCGAAAACAACGCAGGGGAGAATGCAGGAAACAGTAAAAATTCCGGAGATGACGCAGGTGACGAAACCGGGGGCAATGCTGGCGAAAACGGTAATTCTTCATCGGGCGGAAGCAAGAACTGACCGGCTGAAGTTTAATCTATATATTAAAAACGAAAATCCGGGATTAAAACCCGGATTTTTTTCGTTTATGTATTGACAAATAATGTTATTTCATTCATTATCATATTAACAAATATTACCAGGAGGAAAAGTGATAAATTTTAAAAGGCTCTTACCCAATTTAATATTGTTTTTTCTGTTCATAAATATGATGACGGGAAAGGTTAGCGCGCAAAATGAATTTTCCGACGTCGTTACAGGCGACTGGTATTATGAATATGCGATGGAGCTTGCAGAAGCCGGAATAATAAACGGATTCCCTGACAAATCCTTCAGGCCGGACGAAACCCTCAAAGCTGACCAGTTCATCAAGATGATGGTTGTAGCCCTTGGATGCAAGGAAGGAAACGGCGAAGTTTATTGGGCGTCAGAATATATATTGTTTGCAAAAGAAAATGGTCTGTTGGAAAAATTCAATGGCAATGAATATAACAGGCCATTGATTCGCGGAGACATGGCGTGCATGGTTTCACGGGCCTTGAGCATAAGGGGTGAAGAGACTAAAGTCGATGCTTATGGACTGCATGATGTTTTCGGATACACGCCGGATATATATGCGATGGATATTATTAACGTGAATAATTCAGGAATTATCACAGGTTATCCTGACGGGACATTCGGATATGAGAAGAACATTACGCGCGCAGAGGCCTGCGCAGTGATATACCGCCTCATTTTTCCTGAGTTTCGGCCCGGAATGCAGGATGCGCTCCGGGTTTCCGTTCCTTTGCATATATCGGATGATCAAACGCTAATCGAAGACCAAATAAACGAGTTTGAAGGAAATTCAAACTGTGTTCTTTCCAATGGAGTGTTCTCAACCGGAGGAAGATACCTGCAGACTGATTTCAATGATGAAATCAATTTTCAAGCACTTGAAACGGTGAAGCTTCTTCTGGACAACAATGTTCATCCTGCTTTTGAAATGAAAGCTTTCTATAATAAAACAATTATGGAGATTGACTGCTATCAAAGCAAAGCAATGTCGGGAAGCCGCGACTATTCGATGTTCTCGATCCTGCTTTATGACTCGCCCACGGGATATCCGGAAAAAGAATGGGGATATGATTCAATGTTCATGAAGCTTGAAATAAACAGGCTTTGTGAAAGTGGTCTGATTGATCCGGAAACAGGAAGACCGGACACATTATATGAGTACAAGATACGGGCAGTTATGAGAATATTTTTCGGGATTGACAAAGGCGATGTGTTTTCTGAATTTATTCTTGACAGATATATCGAATATGCCGGATATGAGGCAGGCTTGATTCCTGCCGGAACGGACCTGCTGAGCCTTGGCGGCATTCGGATGATTTTTTTCTCCGAAGGATCGGGAAGAAGATTGTGCTTTACTTTTTCGGAGGAATGATATGAAAACAAAAAAAATATTGCTGCTGGCCATGTCTATGTTGCTGATCCTTTCAATGCCGACGGGAGGGAAGAGCGCCGCGGCGGGAAATCCCGGCAACCAGCAGGAGTTCCTTCAATGGCTTGAAGAAACGGGAAACCCGGTAAATAGCGTAAGCGGTGCATATACTGCCAGCTACAGCACCTATTCAAGTTACAATCTTATAGTTTACGGTTCGCCGGGCATGGTACCGGGAAATGAATTCAAGGAAGGGGAATACCGATATCTCGGATTTACATATCTTGAGGAAAAGTATACCAATCTAATGTTTCCAAATGACGCCACGGGAAATGTTATCCCTGAAAACTGGAATTATGTCGGGGTTCCCGGGGCGGTTGAAAGCTGGGATTCCCTGGAACAGACCATACAGCTGCCATATATGCTTTACACAAGTCTTTCGGGACATGGAGCATCATCGTTGACCGCCTCGGACATAGGAGTCGACAAGGCGAGGATGCAGGGAGCGGCCAACTGGTCCGGTTCGGGAAGCATATTTACCCTGAAGTCCAACGGATACTATGCGACATTCGTGGTTCCGTCCATGGGCATGGGTGTTTTGGATGCATCCATGCATCCCGTGCCGGGAAGGATAACAGCGGGGGAAAACGAAGACGAAGTTGTCGCAAACATAAACCTGACTGCTTCGGTAAACAAGCCGAAGGAAGAGATAAAATATATAAAGGTCGAGTTTTTTACTGAATCCGGCGGCAACACAAGGTTTTTCATAAAGACAGACCGGATAAACATAAGCAATGAAATGATGCTCAGTATTCCGGAAAACCTTCCGGGGGAGGTCTTAATCAGCGCCCGGGTTACGGCGGAAAGCATATTCGGAGACAAGCTGGAAAGATGGATCGAATGCGTTGTAACCGTTGACAGACAGAACACCGGCGCAAACACGCAGCCTCCGACTCCCCCGCCCACGGCGAATCCTGATCCCGGAAACAACGGCGGAAACGAACCGGAACCCAGCGGGCAGCCTTTGCCGGACGAAGACGATGGGAGTCCGGCGTACATACCACCTGTTATTAGGAGCATCAGCATCAGCGGGGCATGGAACCACTGGGGTGATGAAATGGATCATAGGTTCCTGTCCCTTGAGAAGGTTTTCATCAGAATACGGACGAGGGTAAGGACAGTAAAGGCGGTCATAAGGTTTTCGCCGGAACTTGAGGCGATGTCATATACAAATTCAAAGGGACATACATATGACTATGCGGAAGATTTTTTCGGTGAATATGTGCTTTTTCCCGGTAACTCGACGCTTGTGGCAAACATTAGCTACGGTACCCGGTATTTGTATTCCTGGGATTATATACTTCCCATGTGTCCTGAAACAATAGGGTGGGATGGGATCAGGAGAAGACCTTCCTATTCAATGACTGTCACGGTTCATAAAATCAACGGAAGCATCGAAACACTTTCGATAAATGACATCGAAATAACGGGCAATATCTATAATCTGCTGTATCCGCAGCCTGCTGATTAAAAAATAGACAGTGGGCCTGAATATTTTTTAGTGTCGAATAAAATCAAACAGTTGCCCGGGGCAACTGTTTGACATTAAATAATAAATTATGAAATTAATCCTGCCGATTCAAGTGTCATTTGCTGAACGGATTCTCGGAGTTGTAAAGGAAGCCTGAAGGCCTGTTGAAGTCGATTTCAGAAACTTTCAGCATTTTAAGAGCTTCGAACAGGATGCGGCCCTTGTGGGCAAAGCCGATGCCGGCATGGTGAGGAAACCTTTTTTCAATAAGCACATGCCTGTAAAAGCGCTTCATACCATTTATTCCGATGACGCCTATTCCGCCGAATGACTGAGGATCCACATCGAGAACCTCGCCTTCCGCTATATAGCTTCTTAGGTGGCTGCCGGCGGTACCCTGAAGCCTGAACATTGTTATGGGGTTGGGGGCAATGGTTCCTTCAAGCGTACCCCTTGAAATATCGGGTTCCGAATCGGGCTCAAGCAGGCGGTGCATTATCAGCTGGAATTTCATCTGGGGATCCTTCATGAAACAAGATGGCGTATTACCGCAGTGGAACCCCATGAAAACATCCGTCGGCGAGTAGGGGTATCTATCTTTTATATGAATTTGAAACATATCCCCGGGAACAGTGTTGTTTATATCAAGCAGTGTGGCGGGAGCCATGGTGGCGCAGGTAAGCATGTACTCGCTCAAGGCGCCGTATATATCGGTTTCACACGAAATCGGTATTCCCCTGGAAGCAAACCGGGAGTTGACGTAGCAGGGAACGAATCCAAACTGGGTTTGAAATGCGGGCCAGCATTTATTCGCAAAAACAGCGAAATCGGACATTCCCAGATTTTTCTCCATCCAGTCCGACAAAGTAATTTCGTACTGTGCAAGCTTGCCAAGAACAGTGGGATAATTATTTCCGTGCCCCAGTTCCGATGCCATTTCAGCGGCGACGGTTTTTATCCTTGGGTCTCCCGCATGATCATTATATGAGGCGAAAAGATCAAGTTCGGAATTCTCCATTATTTCGACGCCAAGGTCAAACAGAGGTTTTATCGGCGCGTTGCAAGCCAGGAAATCCTGCGGCCTGGGACCAAACGATATTATCTTCAGCGATTTCAAGCCCACCACGATGCGGGCGATTTCCACGAAGTCATATATCATATGGGCGACTTCGAAAGCGGTTCCAACGGGATATTCGGGTATATACGGGACCAGATTCCTCAAGCCTGCATTATATGAGGCATTCAGCATTCCGCAATATGCGTCTCCTCTTCCGTCGATCAGGTTACTTTCGGTTTCTTCTGCGGCTGCAACAAACATGACCGGTCCGCCGAATTTCTGAGCCATAAGTGTTTCAGGACCCTCGGGCCCGAAATTTCCGAGGAAAATACACAGGGCATTCGCTCCGGACTCTCTGATTTCATTGAGTACATCGGCTGCGTCCCTTTCGTTTTCAACGACTTTTTCTATCTCCACGACGGGCATGTTCATCTTGACAGAGAACTCCATTATCGCCCGGCGTCTTTTTTCCGAAAGACTGACCGGGAAACAATCCCTGCTGACGGCTACAAGGGCTACCTTGATTTCAGGTATATTATTCATAAAAAACCTCCTGTTTCATAATGAAATTATATCATGGATGCCATTTTCAAAAAAAGTCTGAATATCCATTGATCTCAGGTTTCGATTATTTCAAATGAAGCCGCTTTTAGCAGCCGGTTCATTATGGCGTCCTCCATCGGTCCCACATCAAAGTATTCAGAATATATGATATCTACATCCAGCTTATTGAACATCCTGAGCGATCCGAATATCCTTGAGGCAATTTCTTGCGGATTTTTTCTGCTTCCTGCGCATATCTTGTTTGAGGACCGGTATAGATCAACTGTTTCAAGGGAACAAAGCACACCGGCTCTCGGATTGCCATTGGTAATCTCGTTTATCTTTTCAACGGTACTGTTCAGGGCTCCCTTTACCACTATTACGGATGCATCCGGGGAATAGTGAGTGTATTTCATACCGGGCGACTTCGGTGCCTCGGAATCTGAAGAATCATAGGATTTCATTAGGTGGGGGACAACCATCCGAAGTTCATCGAAGGAAATACCGCCCGGCCTCAGGACAACCGGGGGACTCGAGGTAAGATCCATTACCGTGGATTCAAGTCCTATCCGGCACCCGCCGGCATCCAGAATTATATCGACCCTTCCGGATAAATCCTCGATAACATGGGCGCCGTCCGTAGGGCTTGGTTTTCCGGATAGGTTGGCGCTTGGAGCGGCTATAGGCACCCCGCTTTGGTTTATGATGGCCAGGGCTATATTATTGGAAGGTACCCGGAAGGCCGCCGTGTGGAGGCCTCCTGTTGAGGCCATGGGAACAAGATCGTTCTTCCACAGAACCATGGACAGCGGACCGGGCCAGAAAATTCGGGCAAGGGTATAGGCGAAAGGAGGAATGTCGACAGCGTATTTTTCGACATCCGTGATGCCTGCGACATGAAGAATCAGCGGATTGTCATTCGGGCGGCCTTTTGCGCTGAATATTTTTTTAACTGCGGTATCATCGAGGGCATTTGCACCCAGCCCGTATACTGTTTCAGTGGGGAAAGCCACGGTTCCACCATTTTTTATTACATCAGCGCATAGGGCTATGATATCCATATCCGGATTTTCGGGATCGATTTTATAAACTTCAGTTTTCATAAGCATATATAACGTTCAAAATGAATGCAGAAATATCCATGGGATCAAATGCCCGTGTGCGACAGTTTTTTGCTCTGATCCTCGGTTATCAGGGCGTCGATAAGCTCATCAAGGCTGCCGTTCATGACTTCATCAATCTTGTACAAGGTAAGGTTTATCCTGTGATCCGTAACCCTTCCCTGTGGGAAGTTGTAGGTCCGGATGCGCTCGCTCCTGTCGCCTGTCCCGACCTGGCTTTTCCTGCTTTTTGCTATTTCATTTTCCTGCTCCATCTGGGCAAGCTCATACAACTTGGCCCGCAGAAGTTTGAACGCCTTGTCCTTGTTCTTGTGCTGGCTCCGCTCGTCCTGGCATGTAACGACGATCCCGGACGGAATATGGGTAAGCCGTATCGCCGAATCGGTGGTGTTGACATGCTGGCCGCCTGCACCTGAAGATCTGTATGTGTCGATCTCCACGTCATTTGGGTTGAGATCAACGTCCACTTCATCCGCCTCGGGCAGAACAGCCACCGTTACAGTGGATGTATGGATCCTTCCGCTGGATTCTGTCGCGGGCACGCGCTGGACCCTGTGGACCCCGCTTTCATACTTAAGCCGGCTGTATGCCCCGTCTGCATCTATTGAAAAGGATATTTCCTTGATTCCGCCGATACCAGTGACATTTGAGTCAAGAACCTCGCTTTTCCACCCGCGGATCTCGGCATACATAGTGTACATTCTGTATAAGTTGGAGGCGAAAAGAGCGGCCTCGTCGCCGCCTGCGCCCCCGCGTATTTCTATGATGACGCTTTTATCATCATTGGGATCCTTTGGAAGAAGCAACAGCTTGAGTTCTGTTTCAATTTCGGGAAGTTTGTCCCTGCTGTCTCGGAGCTCCTCTTCGTACATCTCGCGGAAATCCTGCTCAAGGTTTCCCGACAACATTGCAAGGGCTTCAGCCATCTTTCTCTTCAACGTCTTGTAGTCCCTGTATTTTTCAAGTATCGGTTCGAGGTTGTTGATTTCCTTCATCAATCCCCGGTATACTTCCTGATTTGAAATCACCGAAGGATCAGCAAGCCTAAGGCTTATTTCCTCATATCTTTTTTCTATTGATTCAAGTTTGTCAAACATAATTTCCCCTGATATATCCTGTGTAGAGTAAACCGGAATTTTAATCCGGACCGGTTCAGGCCTTTCGATTCATTATTGCACAACTTTTATTTCCACGCAAGAAACCGAGAGGGCAGACAAGCAACCCGTTGAAAGAGGAAAGATATTCAGATAAAAGATAAAATTATTACACTCATACAATTTGTAGTACTAAATTTAAAAAACACCACAATATGTAGTTGATTTTTTTAAGCAAAGGTGAGTATAATGTTTATAGCCTCCTTCAGAACATACAACAAAATTCATACGAAAGGATAAATCATATAAAAATGAAGAATATACAAAAGAGAGATGGAAGAATAGAGCGGTTTTACAAAGAGAAAATAACATGGGCAATATTCAAGGCGGCGCAGGCTTGCGGCGGGGATGATTTCAAGAAGTCCGAGGAACTTGCAAACCAGGTTGTCGAAATAGCGACATTCAAATACAACGATGAGATCCCAAGCGTAGAACAAATTCAGGATATAGTTGAAAAAGTGCTTATTGAGAACGGCCATGCCAAGACGGCGAAGGCCTATATCCTGTACCGTGAAAAAAGAAGCGGAGCCAGACAGATGAATGCCCTTATAGGCGCAACCATCGATATGTTCGGCGACTATCTCGGTGAAAAGGACTGGCATGTAAAGGAAAACGCAAATACCCAGAAAAGCGTGAACGGACTCAACAACTACGTGAGGGAAGTCTTTACCAAAAGCTACTGGCTTCACGAAGTATATCCGGAGGAAGTAAGAAACGCTCATCTGGAGGGCGATTGCCATATTCATGATCTCGGGTTCTTCGGCCCGTACTGCGCCGGATGGGACCTCAGGCAATTGCTGACCGAGGGGTTCGGAGGAGTTTATGGCAAGGTTGAAAGCAGCCCGGCCAAGCATCTGAGGGCTTTTCTGGGCCAGATAGTAAATTCAACATTCACGACACAGGGTGAAACGGCTGGGGCGCAGGCCTGGTCGAGCTTTGACACATACTGCGCACCGTTTATCAAATACGATAATCTTTCATATACGAAAGTCAAGCAGGCTCTTCAGGAGTTCATATTCAATATAAATGTGCCTACTCGTGTAGGATTCCAGTGTCCTTTTTCCAACCTGACGTTTGATATTACGGTTCCATCGACGCTGAAGGATCAGCCGGTTATAATCGGAGGACAGTACAGGGATGAAACCTATGGGGAATTCCAGGAGGAAATGGATATATTCAATAAGGCTTTCTGCGAGATAATGCTTGAAGGCGATGCAAAAGGACGTGTTTTTACATTCCCGATTCCCACTTTGAATATTACCGATTCCTTCGACTGGGACAGCGATGTAGTCAATGAGTTCATGAAGATAACATGCAAGTACGGTATTCCGTATTTCGCAAACTATGTCAATTCCGATCTTTCGCCGGAGGATGCGGTTTCAATGTGCTGCAGGCTCAGACTGGATACAAAAGAGCTCAGGAAAAGGGGCGGCGGTTTGTTCGGAAGCAATCCTCTGACCGGTTCCATCGGAGTATGTACTATAAATCTACCCAGGCTCGGCTATATATCTTCTACAAAGAACGAGTTCAAGGCCCGTCTGTGGAAACTTGCGCAGACATGCAAGACAAGCCTGGAAATAAAAAGGAAGATTATTGAAAGCCAGACAGAGAAAGGGCTTTATCCATATTCCGCCAATTATCTCAGGGATATAAAGCAAAAGGTTGGCGAATACTGGTTCAATCATTTCAGCACGATCGGTATAATCGGCATGAACGAAGCTCTTCTTAACTTTATGGACGAGGACATTACAAGTGAGGAAGGACAGGCATTCTCAGTGGAAATCATGGAATACATGAGAGACTTGCTGAAGGATTTCCAGTCGGAAACCGGACATGTCTACAATCTGGAGGCAACCCCCGCGGAAGGAACTTCCTACAGGCTTGCGAAGTCAGACAAGGAAAGGTATCCCGAAATAATAACGGCAGGAACAAATGTGCCGTATTACACCAACTCCACGCAGGTTCCCGTTGAATATACGGACGACATATTCGATGTGCTTGAAAAGCAGGACACCCTGCAGTCACTTTACACCGGCGGAACGGTTCTCCATCTTTATCTCGGAGAGAGCATAGATGACATCGAAACTTGCAAGAATCTGATAAAAACAATTTTCTTGAAATACAAGCTCCCTTATATTTCGGTGACGCCTACTTTCAGCATTTGCAATGATCATGGTTATATTAAGGGCGAGCAGTTCACTTGTCCCGAATGCAACCAAAAAACCGAGGTTTGGTCAAGAGTCACCGGATACTTGAGACCGGTTGAAAATTTCAACGAGGGTAAGAAGGAAGAGTATATGGACAGGAAGAAGTTCGTTCTTGCACAAGAAAAGGCATCATGCTTATAGCAGGACTTCAAAAAAACTCTATGGTTGATTACAGGGGCAAGGTGGCTGCGGTCGTCTTTGTCCCTTTTTGCAATTTCGATTGCTTCTACTGCCACAACAGGATGATTCTGGAGACCAACCCCTCGAAATTGAAATACAAACCGGTTGACAACGATGAGTTCTTCGCCTTTCTTGAA
>JAWOIG010000179.1:0-6976 GCA_046484775.1 Clostridia bacterium
CGTGTTGATCGAGGGCTTCGAGGATCCGAACGACCCGGAGATCCCCCCGCCCTTTCGGCTACCCGGCAGTGTCGATAATTACGCCGATGCAGAACCTGGTTATCTGTCTTGTCGACCTGTAGCTCTTCTCAAGTTTTACCGTATATGATTCCGGAGCTGTGGAAATATTCATGTCATTTGTATCCGTAAGATGATTGATGGCCTGATTTGAATCGCCCAGAAGCGTCATTGGAATATTCCTGAACAACTTGAAGAACACAAGCATCTCTATATGCGAATAATCCTGTACTTCGTCAATTATCACATGCTTTATTTCCTCGAAATCCCATCCATAGCCAAGAAGGAGCTTAAGATACATAACCGGAGCCAGATCCTCATAGGATATGTGTCCGGTCTCCATGCTGCGCCTGAATCTTGATGTATACTTTCTTTTTTCAGAATATGCAAGAAATTTGTTGTATAGATCAAAAGGATCGGGGTGCGTCATATCATAAGATATTTTCCTCACCTCATCTATTATTCCCTTTGCTATGTAAGCAGCCTTCTTGCCTTCATTCTGATCGCCCTTTGCAACCTCAACATAGTTTTTTCTTATTCTTCTCGTAAGGTTTACCAATCGTTTTTCCAAAAATGAAAATATCTTTTCAAGTCTTGTAGCAATAGGATGAATTGAGTAGTCCTTATAAAAAAGCGTCTCGAGCTCGCTGTGTTCGGCAAGAATATTCCCGTTGTATGATATGTCAGCAAAATCGAATCCGCTTGTTGACAGCCTTGAAACATAATCCTCAATCTCTCTCGCAAACACCGCGCTTCCTTTTTCACGGACTGCATCCCTGTCTATTGCCCTGGAACCCGTAAGAATTCCTTCCATTTCATTATAATAATCCTCGAATCTATATTTGCCTTCAAGATATGTTTCGGCAAGCTTCATGAAAGTAGACATTCTCATGTTCTCTTCCCCCAGTTCGGGAAGCACATCGGAAATATAATCGTTGAAAATATCATTCGGAGAATAAACGATAATATTTTTCGCCTTCATTTTGTCCCTGTACCTGTATAAAAGCCATGCGGCCCTGTGAAGGGCTATTGATGTCTTTCCGCTTCCCGCGGGTCCATTGACAAAAACTATCCTGTGATTCTCATCCCTTATCGCTTTGTTTTGTTCTTTCTGAATGCTCGAAACAATGGTTCCCATTCTGGAATTCTTGCTTTCACTTAGAATTGCCTGCAGGATTTCGTCATCGATAACTATGGATGAATCGAACATCGCTTCAATTTTATCGAGAAAAATCCTGTATTGGCGCTTGAGCAGTATCTCGCCCTCAATCGTACCCGAAACACTCTCAAAACCAGCGCGGCCGGTTTCGCATTCATAAAACATGCTGCTTATTGCAGCCCTCCAGTCATAGATAAGTATCGTGGATTTTTCTCCCTCAAGAGTGGATGTGCCGATATAGACCATATCCGTATCATCGATTCCATCCTCATGGAAGTCCACCCGTCCGAAATATGCCGTCTTTCTAAGCAGATACATCTTTTTCAGCTGATGGAGAATATTTTCATGCCTCATCATATCAGAGTAAACGCCATCCAGAAGCGAAAGGTTTTCTACTATGTCGTCGAAATCATAATGATAGCTTTTCCCGGAATTCCACATGATTTTATTGGATGCTCTTATTTGCGAAATGCTTTCGCCGACCTTTTCCTCAAGATTCGTTATGTTTTGAGTAATCAAAGAAAAAATCTCCCTAAGCCTAGATTCTTCAATATTCCATTGTTCTTTTGATAACGCCATATATCCCTCCGGATTATATTTACAACTGAAGATTCCATATGATTATCTTGACATTTTACATCAAACGGCATGAAAAATCAATATTCACGGGATCATCCTTTCCAACTAAAACATAGGCCGGACAATAGTTTCAATAAACAGTAATTCAAGGATTTTTCTCCCTAATAATAGATTCAATAAAAAAATGACGGCTTACCGTCATTTTCAAATCAATAATATATATTCTTTATCTTACTTCATAACCCAGCCCGAATGCCTTTTTATTCATATCGATAAATTTCGCCGGTATTGTTTTCTCAAGCGCCTCAATCCATACCTCCCTGTCGATTTTCATTGCGGCAGCCATCACACCTATCAGGACTACGTTTACCGCCTTGACTGTTCCGGCCTCCTTTGCCAGCGCCAGCGCATCCAGTGTTATTATATTTTTAACTGTATTCCTGATTTTTTCCTCCAGTCCTACCGGATACTTCGCCACACCTGTAATTACAGGCATCGGGCTTATCTTTTGCCTGTTCATGATCAATGTGCCGTTTTCTTTCAGATAAGGAAGCCATCTTGCAGACTCGAGTTCCTCGAACGCAAGCATCAGGTCTGCGCCGGCTTTTCCGATGATCGGCGAATTTACCTTTTCGCCATATCTTACATAGGTTACGACACTGCCGCCCCTTTGCGCCATGCCGTGCACCTCGGACATCTTTACATCATACCCCATGGCTATCAATGCGCTTCCGATTATTCTGCTTGCCAGCAGCGTCCCCTGACCCCCGACGCCGACTATCATGATTGACTCAGCCTTCATATCAGTTGCCCTCCCCCATGTTCATGGCTCCGAACTTGCATACATTGAGGCACAGGCCGCAGCCAACGCACTGGGTTTCATCTATAATTATTTTACCATCGATTTCCGAAATGGCCGGGCAGCCGAGCTTCATGCACATCATGCACCGTTTGCATTTATCATGGTCGACCACTGCTTTGCCTTTATATTTAACCGATTTGAGCAGAGCGCATGG
Organism: Clostridia bacterium; assembly: GCA_046484775.1. Classification (GTDB taxonomy): domain Bacteria; phylum Bacillota; class Clostridia; order DUPQ01; family DUPQ01; genus JAFGQE01. Next base: position 2,812 of record JAWOIG010000179.1, read on the forward strand.
TCTTTTAACAATGATAAGCGAAGGTTCGTCGGCTTTTGTTTCTTCCTTCAAAATCTTAATGGTATTGTCGACATCAAACGGGTCGATCACCCTGACTCTTTCAAAACCTATTGCATATGCAAGTTTTTCTATATCCACCTGCTTGGTCGGCTCTCCTTTGATGGTAAATCCGTTTACCGGGTTGTTCTGGTGACCCGTCATTCCCGTGATTGAATTGTCAAGCACAAGGACAGTACTTATTCCTTTGTTGTAAACAATGTCTATAAGGCCGGTTATTCCGGAATGTGTGAATGTGGAATCGCCCATAACGCCGATGACTTTCTTTGAAAATTCATTGCCCCTTGCCTTATTGAATCCATGGGCCGCAGTGAAACCTGCTCCCATGCATATGCAGGTGTCCAGCGCGTTCAAAGGCGGAAGTGCTCCCAGCGTATAGCAGCCGATGTCGCCGGTAACGATAAGCTTGAGTTTCTTGACGGCATAGAACAAGCCTCTGTGAGGGCATCCCGCACACATGACGGGCGGACGGATGGGAATGATCTCGTCATTCAATGAATAGGTTCCCTTTTTTAAACCCAGCAGTTTTTCTCCAAGCAAGTCCGCGCTGTATTCGCCGCAAAGCGGCAGTTTGTCCTTTCCTTCAACAGTCAGGCCAAGCGCCTTGCAATGCTCTTCTATGAAAGGATCCAGTTCTTCAATAATAATGATTTTTTGTACTTTGGAAGCGAATTCAAGTATCAGCTTGTCTGGAAGCGGATAGCACATTCCGATTTTTAAATATGATGCATCGGGAAAAACTTCTTTCGCATACTGATAAGCAATACCTGAAGTTATTATGCCAACAGCGGTGTCATTCATCTCAATCCGGTTGAAGGCGCTTTCCTCGGAAAACCTTTTCAACCTTTCCATTCTCTCTTCTACGATGATGTGCCTGGCCCTTCCCATTGCGGGCATCATTACATTCTTGCCGGGATTGTATTCATAATCCTTCAACTGATGCTCTGTTCTTTCACCCTGTTCAACGATGCTCTGTGAATGGCTTACACGCGTTGAGAGCCTGATAAGCACCGGGGTATCATATTCCTCGCTTATTTCAAATGCTTTTTTTGTATAATCCTTGGCTTCCTGAGAATCAGCCGGCTCGAGCATGACTGTCTTGGAAGCCCTGGCATAGTGCCGGCTGTCCTGTTCATTCTGCGAACTGTGCATCCCGGGGTCGTCCGCAACCGCTATGACAAGCCCTCCGTTGGACCCTATGTAAGACATTGTGAAAAGAGGATCTGCGGCAACATTCAGTCCCACATGCTTCATTGCCGAAAATGCCCTCGCACCCGCAATGGCCGCGCCTGAAGCTACTTCAAGTGCAACCTTTTCGTTCGGCGCCCATTCTGCATATATTTCTTCATAGGCTGCTATCGACTCTGTAATTTCCGTACTGGGCGTTCCCGGGTATGACGATACCACCGTCGCTCCCGCTTCATATACGCCCCTGGCAACGGCCTCGTTGCCCAGCATAAGCTTTTTCATCCTGATTCCCCTTAAAATTGTTTTTTATCCCTTAAATCTATCACTCTTTTTGCTTTCCCGGCTGTTCTCTCAATGGACCTCGGTTCAACAAGTTTAACCTTTGCATCTATTTGAAGCGCCGTGCGCAGATCGTGCCTCAGCGTATTCTCGAATTCCTCAAGTTTCCTGTAGCTGTCAAGGATGCTGCCGTCCGCAACCTCCACCTGTATTTCCATTGTATCAATAAATCCGTGGCTCTTCAGCACAATCTGGTAATATGGCGCTGCATGGGCGAATTTCATGAGCACCGATTCTATCTGGGATGGGAAAACATTGACTCCCTTTATTATGAGCATGTCGTCGGTTCTGCCAAGCACTTTGTTCATTCTGGCGCTGGTCCTTCCGCATACGCATTTTTCATCAAACAAGACCGTTATGTCCTTGGTCCTGAACCTAAGCATCGGAATACCTTCCTTGAGTAAAGTAGTAAGAACCATTTCGCCTTTTTCCCCATACCCAAGACGCCTGTGAGTCTGGGTATCGATGATTTCGGGCAGGAACATGTCCTCATTGATATGAAGTCCGTTTTTATATGTGCATTCACCCGATACCCCGGGGCCTATTATTTCCGTCATGCCGTAATTTTCAGTATCCGCTATCCCCCATCTTCGTTCAATCTCGGCAGTCAGCTCGGCGCTGTGTCCCTCTCCGCCGAATAGTCCTGTTCTCAAGCCTATGCTCCTGGGGTCGATTCCCATGTCCTCGCATATTTCCGATAGATAAAGCGCATATGACGGCGTTGAAATAAGTGCGGTTGTGCCGAAATCCTGCATGTACATGATCTGGCGCTCGCTGTTCCCGCTGGATGCCGGTACAACCGTGGCTCCAAGCTTTTGCAAACCGTAATGAAGGCCGAATCCGCCGGTAAACATACCGTAGCCAAACGCTACCTGCGCAACGTCATCTTTCGTAATCCCCGCGCATGCGGCAAGCCTTGCAACAGCTTCCGCCCAATCATCCATATCTTTTTTCGTGTATCCCACCACAACAGGCTTTCCCGTTGTACCGCTCGAGGCATGAATCTCCACAATTTCAGACATCGGTACTGCAAACATTTCAAACGGATAACCATCTCTCAGGTCATCCTTTGTCGTGAAGGGTATTTTTTCGATGTCATCAATTGTCCTGATATCATCCGGCAACAGGCCTATCGAATCAAACCTTTTTTTATAAAATGGAACTTTGTCATAGGAATACCTGACGATTTTTTTAAGCCGTTCGTTTTGAAGGGCGGTCATTCCATCCCTTTCCATACATTCAATATTTTTGTTGAAAATCATATGCAGCTCCTAATATTTATAGTAAAACAGCGCCTTTATCAGGCGCGGCGTCAATTATGCAGGCACACTATTTTCTCAATCCGGAAAATGTCCGGATATATAAGCATCAGCCTGATATACGGCATTTCAACCGTGCTACCGTTCTACGCGCGCCTCATCAGCCGATCAACACTTTAAATATTATATTTTTATAAGTATTCCTTGTCAACCGCATGATGTCATGTGTGTCTATTTGCGGCAGCATTTATCCATTATCCTTTCAGCCGAACAAACAGCGTCAAGCATTCCGGCGAACTTATAGTACTGCGCCCTTGCGCTTTCATTATACATTCTTGTTGAAACTGCTTTTATCATGATGTTTTTCATTGTATGTTCCAATGACGTGAACTCAATCATTTTCACATCATAGCCCATAGCCTCCAACGCCATTCCTCTGAGCGCATTGGTGGCCAGCTCCGTGAACTTGTCCTTCATTATTCCATATTTCAATATCGGGGACAGGTCTTCACTTTTAATAACTTCAAATAGCTCATGCTGACAGCATGGAACAGAAAGTATCATCCCCGCCTCTGCATCAACTGCCTTTTTTAGCGCTATGTCTGTTGCCATATCGCATGCATGCAGGGCTACAACAATATCCGCTTTTCCCATAATCGCTTCGCTTATGTCGCCGCTTATGAAAGATATACCTTCGAGCCCAAGTTCGGCAACAATTGAATTAAGTTGATCAATAACATCTTTTTTCAGGTCCATGCCCAGTATTTCAACAGACATATTTTTAATTACTGTAAAATAATAATGTAAAGCAAGAGTAAGATATCCCTTTCCGCAGCAAAGATCATAAACCCTTATGATTTCCTTTTTTGCGAAATAGTTCCATTCATCATCAACAAGTTCCAAAAATCTGTTTATCTGCCTGAATTTTGAATAATATTTTTTTACAATTCCGCCGTTGTCGTTCATCAATCCAAGCTTACATAGAAAATCAACCGTTTTGCCTTCCGGTATAATATAATTCTTGACTGCATTATGCGCCGCAACGCTTTCCACGGCCATACTCGGATTTCTTTTCAGGATGGATAGTTTTCTCTTTTTTGAAATCTTTATATAGTAATCCGACTTCTTCGAATATATGACCATATTTTTAAAAGAAATCCCCAGAATATCCGATACATATTTGTGCAGGCCGCTCTCGTCCAGGTTTTTGTGATATGCCTTTTTGTCAATTATTTCCTCAGCCTGATAGTAGCACCTGTCCCCTTCTGCAATTTTTCTTATTCTGATTTTTTCAGGCCCAACGTTCTCTCTCCCGCCAAACG
>JAWOIG010000047.1:0-16992 GCA_046484775.1 Clostridia bacterium
TTCGCGATCTGACGGCCAAAATAGTCGTAGTCCTTCAGCACCTGGCGCCCCGAATAGTGGACGGCGATGGACTCAAGGATATTGCATTGCGTTGTGCAAACAATGCCAGGTATGCCTGTGATGGGCTGGTCGGTACGGGGAAATTCAAAAAGGCTTTTGACAAACCCTTCTTCAAGGAGTTTGCGGTCGAGGCTTATACAGATATCGAAAAATTAAACAGGGAATTGCTTGCTGAGGGTTATCTCGGGGGTTATCAGGTCGGAAGGAAGTATCCCGGGATGGAAAAATTGTGGCTTGTTGCAGTGACCGAAAAGAGAACGAAGAATGAAATAGAGGATTTTGCGACGAAAGCGGGTGAAGTGGAATGAGCAGACTGATATTTGAAATAAGCAGACCCGGAAGAAGAGCTTTTGAACTTCCAAAACCACAGTTTCCGCAGAAAACCGCAGATGAGCTGTTTGGTGCGAATTTAATCAGGAAGAAAGAGGCAAGGCTCCCCGAAGTCAGCGAAGTGGACATAGCAAGGCATTTCACCGAGCTGAGCCGCAATAATTTTGGAGTGGATTCGGGGTTCTATCCGCTGGGATCCTGCACGATGAAATACAACCCCAAGATAAATGAGAAAATCGCATCCCTTGACGGATTTGCGAATCTCCACCCTTACCAACCTGTGGAAACGGTCCAGGGCGCCCTTAAGCTGATGCATGGTTTATCCGTGCAATTGAAGGAAATAACCGGCATGGACCACATGTGCCTCCAACCTTCCGCGGGGGCCCAGGGAGAGATGGCGGGACTGATGATAATCAAGGCTTATCACAAAAAAAGAGGCGATGACGCCCGCACGAAAATAATATGTCCTGATTCCGCTCATGGTACGAATCCTGCGTCCGCGGCGGTTGCGGGTTTTGATGTCGTTCAGGTAAAATCAAACGACAGGGGTCTGGTGGACGTAGACGAACTCAGACGACTTGCCGGCAGCGATACGGCCGGACTGATGCTAACCAACCCAAACACGCTCGGCTTGTTTGAAGAGGACATAATCGAGATATCAAAAATCATACACGGATGCGGGGGACTGCTGTATTATGACGGAGCAAACGCCAATGCCATTCTCGGAAAGACAAGACCGGGGGACATGGGGTTTGATGTTGTTCATCTGAACCTGCACAAGACTTTCACCACCCCGCATGGAGGCGGGGGTCCCGGGGCGGGACCCATCGGGGTAAAGGAACGGCTCTATCCGTTCGTTCCTGTTCCGGTGGTAACTTTCAAAGACGGTATTTACGGGCTGGACTACGACAGACCTGAATCTATTGGCAAAGTCCGGTCATTCTATGGAAATTTCCTCGTATTGGTCAGGGCCTATGCATATATCCTTTCAATGGGCGGGCCGGGTCTGGGACAGGTGTCGGACAACGCAGTTCTCAATGCGAATTATATGCTGGCATCCCTTAGTGAGGATTTCGATGTTCCCTTTGGCCAACGATGCATGCATGAATTCGTTATTTCCGGTGAGAAACAAAAGGAAATGGGTGTCTCTACACTCAGCATGGCAAAAAGACTGCTTGATTATGGGTATCATCCTCCGACCATATACTTCCCTCTCATCGTCAGGGAAGCAATGATGATCGAGCCGACGGAAACGGAATCGAAGGAAACCCTCGACGAATTCATTGAGACGCTGAAGAAGATAAATGAGGAAGCGATTTCGAACCCGGATATGGTGAACTCATCGCCCCATACGACAAAAACAGGCCGCCTTGACGAAGTAAAGGCAGCCAGAACTCCGGTTCTCAGATATACCTTCAATGAATAGGCAAAATAAATGATCATGAAAACCGAACGGCTGCCAAGGGCAAACGTTCGGTTTCATTTTGTTATCAGGGATTTGATCCGCGCGTATTCTTCTTCGGTTATATCTCCCTTTGCCAGCCGGACATTCAATATTTCGATGGCTTCGGAAATCTTATCCGGGGAACGAGTTGTGGTTGGTTTTCCGGATGGTTGAGCAAGGCTCACTATTACCCAGACTATGACAGCAATCAAAATCAATGGAATAAGGAATATGAACCATCTGGATTGTACTATCGTCTGGTACCAAGGCCAAAAAATCATACTTTCCGCCTCCTTTATTCTTATATGAATTTATACCCTTTATGCAAATATTTCAATATATTTCCCAAAGTAGGTCGGTTTGCGACAGCCCATTCGGGGATTTCACCGCCTGCGGTATCTGTCGAGGCATTTAATGTACCATTTATAATCATATGGGGGTTTTCCCGAAAGATAATGGTTTTTACCTGAGCCAAGCGAATCCGACCACGAGATGATGTAGAAGGCGTGTTCCGGCGGGTCGGGGAAAAATGCACCGGTCGGGGTGACGGAATCCGCAGCGGCGGCTGTCGATGAACTTAGCAGAATTTTTCCATTATCGCCGTTTATAATAGTGTATTTGATTTTTGATTCAATCCGGGTGTCATTGCAAGCGACAAGCTGCAGCATCCCGGCTTCAGGTTCCCTGAACATCAGGAGGATATCCCTCTGTGAGCGTTTTATATATTCATATGCTGTCTTCTTGTTGAAAAAGTAATCCACGACTGCATCAGAGAACTGCGGCCACCCGTCCATAAGATTCCACCATATTATCCCTGTGCGGTCCCATTTGCTTCCCCGGAAAAGCTCGATGAAGAACTTCAAGGCTTCCGCCTGGGAAATCTGGCTAGCAGAACTGAATTCTTCGATGGAACCCGGAATGAATCCGAAGAGAACCTTTATCTGGTCGGCCATCAGCTGAACCCGGAAATTGTAGCGGCTGTCTATCTCCGGGATTGGCGAGGTTGAATGAAGGAGCCACTCTTCCCCACCGTATGGCCATATTTCGTCTTCTGATATGAATCGGGCGATGGATTCAGGCGATGGACAGCCATGGTAACCCATTTCGCTTGCGAAACGGCAGGTCGATTCCGAATAATATTTGCTTTTGAAATAATCCCTTTTCCCCCACAGGTGGTTCTCGGGAAGATATCCGTCTCCCTTGCCATAAGAATTAGGATCGATGTAAGGAGAGCTGGGAAGATAATCCCTGAAGGGATCGTGCATTCTGACGGCGCCCGGGAGAAGCTTGCGTGTAAGAACATTGGTATTGGGGTCTACATCGAAGCCAAACCATGAATATGCCTGGTCGCATTCATTATCGCCCGCCCAAAGCGCAAGGCAGGGGTGCTGCCGAAGACGCCTGATGACGGAAGATGCTTCTTCACCGAGTCTTTTCATGAAATCAGGATCCTGGGGATATACGGCGCAGGCCATTGCAAAATCCTGCCATACCATTATGCCTTCCCGGTCGCATATATCAAAAAACAGGTCGTCTTCATAAAGATTACCACCCCAGCATCTAATCATATTGCAGTTTATATCGGCCGCCATTTTCATGATGCGCGGAATCCGCTGCCGGTCCCTTGAATGGAAGGCATCCGCCGGAACCCAGTTGGTGCCCTTTACGAATAACCTTTCTCCGTTTACTATGAAACAAAAATCACCTCTTTCCCCCGGGACTGATATTGATTCCCGCTTGAGGCGGATTGTGCGTATTCCATGTTTGAATCTCACATGTGCCATTGGCTTGCCGTTTCTCAGAATGACAGCCTCGACATTATAGATATTCGCAGTGCCCCTGCTGCGGGGATTCCATAACAAAGGCTTCGGTATATTGAAAAGATGCCTTCCGTACTGGAATGCCAGCCGGAACTCCTCTGTAAACGAGGATTCACCGCAAACTCCGGTCAACCGTATGGACCAGGATTCCCTTGGAGTGTAATCGAAGGAACATTTGTAAATGAATACGGACTCGGCTGAACTTTCCTTTAGGCAGGAAGTCTGCAGATAGCATTCAAGGAACCTGACATGAGGCCTGGTCTCAATATAGACGGGTCTATAGATTCCCGCGGACAGCAATTTGGGAAGGATATCCCAACCAAACATATGAGGGGCTTTTCTTATGTAAAGCGACTGGCAATTGGCAGGGAACCCACTTGCGAGTACAGGGTATTCATAAATGAGTGCATCCGAACCGATTGGCTTGAAGTGTACAAGAATTTCGTTCGAATCCGGTTTCAAAGAATCCGATACATTTGCTTCAATGCTGATGAGCATATTATCGGACGATAGCCGCCTTACGCCGTTTATATATACATCCGCAATGCAGTCAAGGCCTTCGAACACAAGATACCTGTCCGCTTCCCCGGCATCTCCGTATTCGAAGGTTCTGAAATACCATATGTGCATTTTTTCATAATCCAGGGGAATCCTTATATTCTTGCCAAAGAAGGGATCGGAGATGATGCCGTTTTCAAAAAGGTCGAGCTCGAAGTTCCCGGGCACCGTGCCCTCAAGCGGAATAATGCCCGAATCAATGATGCTTTCAATGGAAGAAAATCCAAGGTTACGCTCGGAATAAATGAATTTCCAACGCCCTCCAAGGTCAAGTCTCTCAAAATCCTGTTCAAAAACCATGATCAGACCTTCCTTATGCAACAGATATATTGATTATACAGTAAATGCTTCGTTTTTCCCGCAAAACGAAAAGAGCCGCGCAGGCTCTTTCGCTGGTTCGGTTTGCGCATTGTCAGAATTCATATCCGGTATCAAGCTCAAATTTCATGGATGCAATTATATAATCGTATATTTTTGAAGCAAGCTGCCTCTGGGCCGCATTATATGCGGCTTGTGAAGCATCATATGATACTTTTGACAGAATTCCCGCATCATATTGTTCGCCGGCGGAATTGAAGGCTTCAAGCTTGATAAGGTTGTTGAGTTTCTCCAGCTCTATCGAATCGTATTTATTCATAAGGCTTTCGATGCCGTCCAATACCGAGGCTTCCAGCGACAGCAATGCATTGTCGTATGCCAGTTCCGCATTCCTTAGGCCGGCCAGCGAGCCGACATAGGTCGTATCGTCCTCATCAAAGAAAAGTTTTGCTATCTCAAATTTCATTGATGCGGATTCCGACTCTCTTTTTGCCCGGTAAATCCCAATGTCTGTTTCCAGCGCTTTTTCATAGACCTTTTCAAAGTCGAGGGAATAAGGATCGGAGTATACCATCGGGATATCCACGCTGACATTTTCTTCGCCAAGGAGCATCGCCAGCTTTCGACGCGATGACTCAAGGTTGTTTTCAGTCAGGGTCATTGCGATTCGTTTGCTTTTTGCGGTATATTCCAGGGACAGGACTTCAATGCTTGAAAGGGAAGAATCCGATTTTGCTTCATTGTATTCTTCAATTGCCCGGTCATAGGCGGTATTTGCATCGGCAAAGGCAAGCTCGCTGTTATATAGAGATACCGCGGAAGATACGATGTCGATCCTTATTTGTCCCAGGGCTTTTTCATTGGTCCTTCTTTTTATTTCAAGGTTTGTTTCACTATCGAAGGGTGCTGCATATTTTGTTATGCGGCCTGAATAAGTATTGATGGCCGTAAATGAAGCCTGCTTTAGAATATTTTCATGGGAAATTTCCAAAAGCCTGAGGTTCAGCCCGTCTATTTCCAGTCCGGAATTTCCGGTTGTCGCCGACTCGAAGGCTTCATCCCCGGATATGTATCTTATTCCAAATCCCAGTGCGACGGCACCGGATAAAATAAGAATTGTGGCTAAAAGAAAGATGATTTTCTTCATTCGGTTTCACTCTCCCCGTGATAATATGCGCATGTGTATTTCAGGTTCATGACCTTTGTGTTGAAGGAATAGACGGACGCCGCAAGATCTCGTTCGGCTTCAAGAAAGGCGGCGTGGGATGAGGCAAGTTCGGTGCCATCGATGTAGCCCCTTCGATAAAGCATAAAATTCGTATCATACTGTTTCTTGAGTATTCCTATGGCCAGTTCTTCAAGGGTAATCATTTCCCTTTCCAGTGAAACCGCCTGATGCGAAAGAAGTGCTTTTTCCTTCATTTCATCCTCGGACCTCGAAAGCAGGAGCTTTTGAAGAGCAAGGTTCAATTCGAGGGATTCAACCTTTTCCATGACATAGCCGTAATTCTTCGAAATAACATATTCGTCCAGATACCTTGCCTCTGTTTCGTATCTTTCAATCAGATGGCGGATATTTATCAGTGAATCCGTGTTATGAATAGCTGAATCAATGAGTACGGATAAATCCGGTATTTCAAGAGGATCTTCGATGAACTCAAATACATATCCGTCGTAATCCATCGGAACCCCGAGGGAAATATTGAATCTTCGAAGCAATGAAGAATAGCTTCTGTTTTGTGCTAAATATGAATGATATGACGAAACGGCAAAAAATTCGACCTGCCTGAGAGCGCTTTTTGATATATATCCAAGACGATGGCTGGCTGAGGCGGATTCATATTCCAACGCCGCCCGGTTGCTATCTTCGAAAAAATTCTCGAGGGAAATCCTTTTTTCATACAGATCCAGCCATTTGCCGCGAAAATCAATCTCAAGCCATGCTTCGCGAGATTTTATTGCGTTTTGCAAGCTTTCTATTTTCCAGTCTACTTCCTTGATCTGCACATCCCTGCCGGCAAGCGACAGTGCATGATAGAAAGGATTGCCATGGCTTATCGGCATGTTTTCCAGCCGGAGGACATCCTCTTCCCTTGTTTCCATAAGTTCAAGACATGCGGCTTTTATCGAGGAGAGTTGCGAATCATTAATGACATACCGGGTTTCCGGGGAATCGCTTTCCAAGGAAAAGGCATGCGAAGGAATAAGTGCAAATATAAGAACCAGTAAAAGGACCAAGGATTTCTTCACGAAAAAACCTCCCTTTGATGTCAGAATTATATCATAGCAACCGCTGGGAGAGATAAGAACAAATGGTTTATTTACAAATTGTTAACAATTGGGAAGCTGTCGTCTTACTGAACAGGGAGCCGGTCCGCTGTATTAAAGCACTCCCCGGGGATTGAGTTAAGGCATCACGGAGGTTATAATCTAATTAAAATGAAACTGGCAGGTTCAGATGTTTAAATTTTGCAGTTTGTTCAGCGGCAGCAGCGGAAACGCCCTGATTATATGGAATGATCAAACGAGGATACTCATAGATGCTGGTGTAAGCGGAAAAAGGATACAGGCAGCCCTTGAAGCCATAAGCATAGATCCGCGCACACTGGATGCCATACTTGTTACACACGAGCACAGCGATCATGCGAGTTGCGTCGGGGTGATGTCGAGAAGGTTCAACCTGCCGGTTTACGCCACCAGGGGAACATGGAAGGGCATGGCGGGATGCATAGGCGGCGTAAACGTGTTGAACATCAGATATTTCAGCTCGAATGAAGCGTTTGTGATAAAAAACATTGAGATACGGCCGTTTACGATTCCGCACGATGCGGCTGACCCGGTCGGGTTTTCATTTTTGTATGGGGGAAGGAAGATAACCGTCGCCACCGACATAGGCCATATGAACGACAGCCTTATTGAAAACATAATCGGCAGCGACCTGCTGATGCTGGAATCGAACCATGATATGGTCATGCTTGAGAAAGGACGGTATCCTTTGGTTCTGAAAAAAAGAATCAAAAGCGATTATGGCCATTTATGCAATGACATTGCGGGACAGACCATAGCAGGGCTTGCCATGAGGGGGGGAAGGAGATTCCTTATCGGCCACCTGAGCGCCGAAAACAATTACCCCGAGCTTGCATATGAGACGGTTTCAAAATGCATAGCCGGAAGCGGGTTTTGCGTCGGAAATGGCATAGAACTTCATGTCGCCGGCAGGAACGAGGCCAGTATGGTGTTTGATATATGAGAATAAAGATTGTTTGCGTAGGCAGGCTGAAGGAAAAATATCTGAAGGAAGCTTGCGCAGAGTATGAGAAAAGAATATCGGGATTTGGCCGGATATCGATAATTGAGGTTTTGGATGAGAGCGACTCTCTGCCTGCCGCATTGTCCATCGAGGCGGACCGCATCTTGAAGAATATAAAGGAAACAGAGCATGTGATAACGCTTGAAATCAGCGGGGAGCAGGTATCAAGCGAAGGGCTCGCAGTGAAGCTGTCGGAGCTGGCGGTCAGGGGAATATCGGACATCGCATTTATAATCGGAGGATCTAACGGGCTCCACCCGTCCGTTTCGGAAAAAGCGAATCAAAGAATGGCTTTGTCAAACATGACTTTTCCCCATCAGCTGGCCAGGGTGATTCTTCTTGAACAGATTTACAGGGCGTATAAGATAAACAACAATGAAAAATACCATAAGTAGGGAGTGCTGAACAACAAGGGATTTTAGATATTCAGCACCGGCGGCAGCCGGATGGGCTGAAAACATTCAATTTAGACAGGTTTTCAGTACATGTCCCGAATTATTGGCGAGCTGAATCAGGCCAGTCAAGGATTAAGGGCCCGTGAAGGCGCAAGGTTTCAACGCTTTTACTGAGAAAAGCTTGCACCAGAGCGGCTTGAAAATGTAAAACGAGACTATAAACATTACATTTTCAAGTTATTCAGCAAACCCTAAGTAGGAAGTGCTGAATGGCAAGGGATCTTGGATATTCAGTAAGCCCTAAGTGACCGTGTGTCCCGGCAATCGGATCGCGGTGAAGGAGGAACGCGGATGAAATTGATAGCCTGGAATGTCAACGGACTCAGGGCATGCTTTAAAAAAGGATTCGAAGAGTTCTTCATTTCATCGGAAGCCGACATCTTCTGTCTGCAGGAGACAAAGCTTCAGGCCGGACAAATTGACTTCAATCCGCCGGGATATAAGGCGTTTTGGAATTATGCCATCAAAAAGGGTTATTCCGGTACGGCGGTGTTCACCAGGAAGGAACCGCTGGAAGCATTCTATGGAATCGGGGTTCCAAAACACAATGACGAGGGAAGGGTAATCACTCTTGAATACGACGGATTTTACCTGGTAAATGCATATGCCCCGAATTCACGCAGGGAATTGGAACGGCTGGACTATAGACAGGAGTGGGAGGATGCATTCAGAGAATATGTGGGTTCACTGGATGATTTAAAACCTGTGGTCATATGCGGCGACCTGAACGTAGCCCATAAAGAGATAGATTTGAAGAATCCCGGAACCAACAGAAGAAACGCGGGATTTACAGATGAGGAAAGGGAAAAGATGACCGGACTTCTTTCATCGGGATTTACGGACAGTTTCAGGTTTTTTTATCCTGACAGAAGAGATGCCTACACATGGTGGTCTTATATGGGAAGGGCAAGGGAAAGGAACACGGGTTGGCGTATTGATTATTTTATTGTTTCAAACAGGATTGAAAAGACAATGGAAGATGCGTTGATTTATCCGGATGTGATGGGGAGCGACCATTGCCCGGTTGGACTTATATTGAACGACAGGAGCTTAAAATGATTATAAAAGGCAGGAAGATAACCAAGACTACACCGATAGACGGAAAGATACTGAAGCTTATTTTGCCCGGGGATGTCAACATCGAAGGAATTTCCAGACTTAAGGGGCTTCTGGAAAAAAATTCTGCGATTCTGAAAGTGCTGGAAAATCCCGATTCCTCGGAAATGGAATCCGCGGACGGCCCCATTGTGGTGATAGGAAATCTGGCAGACAGCAGATGTGTGGAAAAGCTGTACCATTTGTTCCTGTGTGCAACGGACAAATGGTATCCGGGTCCGTCTGGGTATGAAATAAGGACGCTTCTTGATCCTTTCGGAACAGGATTCAATATAATACACATTGGATATTCGGACGCAGGCGGGCTGGCGGAGGCACTTGAAAGATTCATCGGAGTAATGGGCACGGAAATCCCGTATATAAGCGAGATAAATGCGGAAAGACTTCAAATCCCCGGTGAATATGCCTCGCATATTTACAATGATATTCTTGATTCGTCCAAGGATACATATTTCTATTCGATACGGCCTGAAAACAAGGGATACCTGGCTTACCTTACAGGCGATGCCAAGGTTCTGGGAGAATATGAAAAAGCCATGAAGCAGATGCGGGAAATGCCCTTCAACCACCTGATGCTGTACAATCGCTATACGGTATGGAGGCTTCTTGAGGTAACGGGAATGCTTGACGAAAGCCTGTCCGGGGAATATGCGGGGATCTTCCACAAATGGATTTCCGGTTCCGAGGGGATAGGTTCGATACAAAGCCATCAATACCAGTCGCCGTACCTTGCAAGAAACAATCATGGGCTGATACCTGCGCTGGGTGTAAAGATGTTCTGCGGATATCTGAAAACATACCATCCCGACATAAAGGAAACGGACGATTACGAAAGGTTGGCGGATAATGTCTTTCTGCCGTACCTGGATGGAAGCTGGAAACCCCAGTGCGACGGGCTTTGCCACGGATGGTGGCTTTCACAGCCGATACTTCTTCATTATGGACTTGCAGATCCGGAAAAAAGGTATTTTGCAAATGGGGGGGCACGTAAAGCAGCGGAATGTGCGCTTGCTGCAATAAACAACATGGGATGGCTTCCGGCCGCCGGGGATTCGGTCATGAGCCGCCAGCACCCCGGATTCAGCCTTAGGATGGCCGCCGCCTATTACAGGGACGGAAGATATATGTTTGGCAACGACATCCTGCCTTTTGAGTATGCGTGCAGCGGGGAAATGTCGGCCATGCACCGCCGGTTCGACACAGGCCTTGACCCGGTTGAGCCCAAGGCCGGAGCGACCGTCATACCCATGGATAGACTTGTATATGAAACATGGAGCCATGAGGATGAGTATCATTCCGGAATGGTTTCCGACACACCTCCCTCCGCGCCTGCGGAGAAATGCTTCGACAAGATAAGCCTGAGGTCGGGATGGGAGCCGGACGGAGAATTCATGCTTGTCGATGGACTCGGGGGAGGCGGACATTCATATTCGGATGCCGGTGCAATTCTTGAGTACTCGGCATATGGGATTCCATTCCTTGTTTCCGAGGACAGGCTTTCCTATGTGGAACCGGAGAATCACAATGCGGTTACAATCTGCAGGGATGGGGTCAGGCTGCCGATACCCGCATTCCCATCGATTGAAGCATTAAGCGAACAAGAGGACGGCACCGTTTATCTTAAGATTCTTTCTGACAACAACAACGGGGCTGACTGGATCAGGGAGATATATTTCATTCCGGGCATGGGCGCCGCCGTCAGGGACCATGTTGAGGCTCGCGAAGACGGCGAATATTCAATTGAGGCACATTTCAGGACACCGGGTTCCGTTATGGCCAAGGAGGACGGATTCATCTGCACAAGGGAAAATGAAAACGGCAGGTTTGCATTTATACTTACAGGCTTGAATGATGATGACGCCGGCATATCATTTATAAAGCAAGGATACAGCCATTTGTTCAGAACACCCCCGGGAAAAGAGAAGCCGGAATTTGACGGACTGGACAACAGGGCCCTGTTTATGAATCGATACCATGTCAAGCGGCCTGAAATTACATCTTATGAAGCAAAGAGAAATGTATGGCTTGGAAAGGGCGAATCTGTTGTATTCACTCATTTTATGACTGTCGGCAGGGATGACGAAAGACCCGCTGCGGTGAGCTCCGTGGATGAAGGCTTGAGAATTGAAAGAGACGGCAGGTACAAGACACTGGCTTTCGATAAACAGGCCACTGAAAGAAACGCCGGCGAAGAGGTCGAGGAGCCCGCAATGGATTTTTTTGCGGAACTTGTATACGAAGGGCGTTCGGACTTCATATCCTTCGAGAAAAATTCCGATGGTTACGCGGCGGGTACTGCGGGAGGAGACATATGCGTATTCGGCATTGATGGGGAATTGATATGGGAGGCAAGGGAGGACGGTCCTATTTTTGCAGTCTGTACAGATAAAGGAATCCTTTATGCCGGGGTCGGCAATGATACGATTGTTTCCTATAGAAACGGATACAGGCTTTGGACACGCAGATATGAGCGAATTCCTACGATGTATTACTGGTGGGAGTTGGAAACCCCAAGGGTAGTTTCAATAAAGGCCGCCGAGGGTCTTGTTTTCGCGGGTTGCGGCGATAACCATATCCGATGTATCAGTGAGGACGGGGATGAAAAATGGACATATTATTACCGTGCATCCGTGCCTGCGATGTTTGATATTATAGACATAGACGGCGACGGCGAGAAAGAAATCATTGTTTCCGGCGGGCTGTTCGGAGCATATTCGCAGATAGAAGTCATAACTATGGGCGGAACGCTGAAATTCAGGCCGAATTCGCCCATAGGCTCAGGATGGACAAGCTATACGACTTCAATGAAAGTCTTGTGTAAATCAGGTGAAGGATACATCATTCACGGAGTGAACAGGAACAATAATTTCGAACTGATCAAATACACCGGCAACTCTGGGGAGAATCATTTCAGTCCGGTATTCTCTCATAGGCTTGCCGGGGCGGTAACGGCGCTTTGTGAAGACAAAGGCATAATTTATACGGGGACTTCCCTCGGATTCCTTTCCGCATACGGAATGGACGGTTCCCGAAAATGGGTTGTCTCGCTGCATGGAGGAATAAGATATATATCAAAGACGAAGGAAGGCCTTTTGGCAATGGAAGCGGACGGAACTATGTACCGACTCAGTGAAACAGGCGAGATACTGACGATTTCAATGGACTCGATCGGAACGCTCAGAATCGTCGAGGATGAGGAAAAGCTGCTCATGATACACGGCAAGGGCATATACAGCGTACGGAAAGAGGCAGATTCGGATGAGTTTTAAAATATGCCATATCGGTTGCGGGTCAATGTCAATAAGGGGACACGGGCCTGCAATGAAAAAATATGCGGCGGAAAACCCCGGTGTCATTCTGGCTGGGTGCTGCGATCTGGATTTGGAAAAGGCACGGGAATTCAGTGGAATGTTCGGGTTTTCACGTCATTACACCGACTGGATGGATATGCTTGGGAAAGAAAAACCGGATGCAGTAAGCGTTGCGGTTCCGGTGGGTTTTACCGCGGAGATATCGATCCGGATAGCAGCCATGGGGTACAATCTGCTTGCCGAAAAACCGCCCGGGATGACGGGGGATGAATGCCGTGGGATCATCGAAGCGGTCAGAAAAGCGGGAGTAACTGCGGCCGCGGCCTTCAACAGAAGGCATATGCCGCTTGTGCGGAGATTTTCTGATATTCTCGATATTGCGGGGAAAGAAACAGTAAGCAGCATCCGGTGCGAATTTCACAGGGTAGGACGGAAAGATCCGGATTTCTCAACAACTGCAATCCATGCGATCGACATGGCCATAATGCTTGCGGGATGCGGATACAGGGAATGGAGTTTTAAATTCCAGCCGTTGGAAAGAACGCCCGTGGGCAACATATACATGAATGGAGTGATGGAATCCGGAGCAGAGGTATCGTTGGCCTTCCTGCCCGACTCGGGGCTTGATGCCGAGAGATTTTCGGTTGTCGCAGGGGGAGATGCATTTTTTCTCCATATGCCTGTATGGGACTGCCCCGATTATCCGGGCAGGATCATTCATTACAAGGAAGGCCGCAGGGTGGCGGAAATCAACGGGACAGAAGATGCAATGTTCATAACAAGCGGATTTTACGGCGAACATTGTGATTTTTACAATTCATTAAGAAACAACAAACCGCCGGGATATGACATATCATGTTCCTTGCAGTCCGTGGAAATCATGGAATCGCTGAGAATCAGTAAAAATAAACAGATCCGGTAATAAGCCGGATAAAGGCGTCTGCGCAGATATTACTAATAAAATGCCATACAACATGCAGGATAAGTCAGATCAACCAACCCGGGAAATTTCAGACTGGCCGCCGGGCACGCATGACGATATATGCCCAGGGATGATACGTCAACATCACGGAAGGGATATAAAGTTCATAAAATGTTAACACTTTAATAATATTGCCTTCATATTTTTAAAATATAATTCTGTCATACAATTTAATAAACCTAACCCTAATTCCCCTCGGCAAGGCTGCACCCCCGCAGCCTTGCTTTCTGTTTCGCCTGAATTCTTTTCCGTGCAAAGGAAAGATGCGGCGAAAAATCGATCTGTTCATATTTTGTTCACTATGGGAAAGGGATTCTTGAATTGCAGTTCGACATATGCTATAGTTCACATGCCGGTATCCTTTATGGAACCGGACATTTAAAAGAAGGTTTTTTCGACCGGCATCCCCAGCGGAGCCGGAGCGGAGGTGCATCATGAAAAGTTCAGTCAGAACCTACAGGCTTGTTTTGTCAGCTGTTCTTGGGGCAATCGTATTGGTAATGTATTTCATACCACAGGTGGGATTCATAAGATTCGGCCCCATACTGGCGACCACCCTTCACATTCCCGTAATTTTGGGAGCCATATACGGAGGCCCCTACGTCGGGATGACGGTGGGTCTGTTTTTCGGTATTCTAAGCGTAACCCAGGCGCCGGCCGACCCCACATTTTCCTTCGCATGGGCAACCGGAGAATTCAGGAATTATATACTTGTAGCGGTAAACGCCATTGTACCCAGGGTATTGATAGGGCTGTCAAGCGCGCTGGTCTATAAGGCGGCAAAAAAAATACCACCGAAAACAGCGGGGATAATACTGGCTTCCGCGGGATTCGGGGCACTTGGCTATTCAATATTCAAGCTTATAGACCTCATAAAGGCAGGGGGCGGTTTCAGCACATATTATATGTTCATAATACTTATCGCCGCGGTTCTTGGGGTCGGAATCTGGATCAGCCTGACACTGGGCAAGCGAAGCATCAGCGTGGTCATGGCCGCAGGAATCGGATCGCTTACAAACACCATACTGTTTCTCTCGCTGGCATACTGGTTCTTCAGGGATGTATTTGCGGAAGCCCTGAATGTTACAAGGCTGGAAATCGCAAATATACTCGGTTCGGTCGGAGCGGTGAACGGCACCCTGGAACTGGTGGTTTCAATAGTTCTTGTATCTGCCATAGCCGCGGCATTGAAGCCACGGGAACTTAAGTAAAAGTATCCGCCGGCATTTTGAATGCTTTGCGCTGTTTTTTAGTCCGGGGTATGACTACTTCATTGCATTTATCCATACAAGCATATCGCCGGGAGTCCTGTTGGACCACATGGCATAAGGAATGGCCTTGATTCCGACCTCTTCATATTCGGGCGAGAACGGCTTGTAAAGCCGTTCTTCGAAACCGGATTCCGACAATCGGAAGGCCCGGCCGGAAAGGTATGCACATCCACCCAGGAATTCATTGTCATAGACGACATCAAAATCATCGGCAGGCTTTATAAAAAGCGAGGTAAGATGCCTGCCGTTGTCCTCTTCCTCAATGCAATAAACAACAGGTCCGCGCATCAGGGCCAGCTTTCCGGTGTCATGCCGGACGTTCGGATGCGCCTGCATCATGACGACGGGCATATGTAGCAATAGAGTAATCTCGTCGCCTTCCTGCCAAATGCGTTTGATATGGGCGAATCCATTTGAATATTCAACGGCGAAAGGTTTCCCGTTGATGGCTATCTCATGCCTTGAACACCATCCGGGTAGCCGCAGCGATACCGTGGATTCCAACGGCTTTTCACAGGAAAAGAGTATTTTAACGGTTTCATCCCATGGATAATCCGTAGTCTGGGAGAGTTTGATTCCTTCATGCAGGAATTCGGATGAACCATAAAGGTTAATCCTGATATCCCGGCCATCCGTGGAATAGAAGTAACTGCCGAGAGAAGAAAGAAGACGGGCGATATTGGGTGGGCAGCAAGCGCACCCGAACCACTTCCTGCGCTTATATCCCATATGAGTATGGAATTCAAGGGTTTCTTCCAAAACGGCCTTTGCCTCGACGGCCAACGGATTGGAATAAAAGAATTCTGTTCCGTCAAGGCTGATACCCGACATAATCCCATTGTAAAGCGCAAGTTCCATGGTGTCGCCGTATTTTCCGCAACCTGTTATATTAAGCATCCTGCTGCAGAAAAAAACCGAAGCGATTGCCGCGCATGTCTCGGCATAAGCGGTTTCATTGGGGAGATTGTAATCGTATGAGAATCTTTCTATGTCGGGAGTGTCTCCGACGCCTCCGGTTATATACATTCGTTGCTGAGTCATGTTGGCATATAGCCTTTCACAGGATTCAAGAAGGTCATTCCTGCCTGTGAGTTCAGCCACATCCGCAACGCCGGAAAGGAAATACAATGCCCTGACGGAATGGCCTTCAATGGTTTTCTGCTCGTCAACAGGTGTGTGCGCCTGTACATATGCATATGGCATGGTCGTGCCTTTGTCCCGGTTATATCTCTTTATACCCGGGGTCCTCTCAAGCTCGGAATCGAAATAGGATGGCTTGCGGCCCCTTTCCGTTACAAAATACTCGGAAAGCCGAAGGTATTCTTTTCTACCGGTTGCGGCATATAGCTTGACAAGGGCGAGCTCTATCTCCTCATGTCCCGGATAACCTCGCAGCTTGCCTTTTTCAGGTCCAAAAACCGAATTTATATGGTCTGCATACCTGCACATAATTTTCAGGAGTCTGTCCTTGCCGGTAGCCTGAAAATAAGCTGTTGCTGCTTCCATGAGATGTCCGGCGCAGTATAGTTCGTGCATGATGAGAAGATTGGTCCATCTCGCAGTCTTGTCCTTTACAGTGTAATAACTGTTTAGATATCCATCCTCCCACTGTGCTTTTTCAATATCGTCGATTACTGAATCGACCATATCTTCCATTTCCTTATCCGGGAAGCCAACGAGGCTGTATGCGCATGCTTCGATCCATTTGGCGACATCTGAATCCCAGAAAAAGTGGGGCTCGTTTGGCATTCCTTCCTTCCAAAGCTGCTTGAATGTATCGAGCCGGCCTGTATCCTTAAGCTGGTTGTACTCCGTAATCAAGGTAACAGTCCGATTTACTTCAGTTCTCTTTTTCCAATAGCCATCCGTGACTGAAACTTTGGATAAATCCGCTGGTTTCACACTGCACCTCCGCTTATATAAAAGTATTTTGTTTACAGTATAATATATTTGAGCGGTAGGTTCACCTTGAATATATATTAAAATATATGTATTATATATTAGGAGCGTCGCACGG
>JAWOIG010000102.1:0-3711 GCA_046484775.1 Clostridia bacterium
GGCAAGGAGGGGGCCCCGACGGTGCTGTTTTTCAGCGGCTGCGGGATCAACTACATGTATCCGGACAGCGGCGCAGCGCTGATCAAGGCGCTGCAATTCCTCGGGGTGACGATCCTCATTCCCGAGGAGCAGGCATGCTGTGGTCTGCCGGCGGTATCGGCCGGGGCCACGGACACGGTGGAACGGCTGGCAGCCATCAACCTGGAGATGTTTGGCAAACATCGCTACGACACCATCGTGACCGCCTGTGCGTCATGTCATTCAGGCTTGAGGCAGGTCTTTTTCCATCTCATAGGTTTTCCCCCACTCAAAGAAAGCGGCGTCATGAGTTAGGTCCATCACTACCCATCTGCCTGTATCCAGATTATAAACCTCATTCCATGAATGATAGCCATCCATTCCGGCGGCATATCCCGTAACCATTCTTGCCGGTATGTCAAGGCTTCTCAGCATGGAGGCGAACAGAACCGAATAATCGTAGCAAATCAGTTTTAGATCCTTGAATACAATCACGACATTCGGTATGTATCCGGGGTCAAGATTTTGTATTTTTGCAAGTTTTTCATAATCATAACGGTATCTTTCAACGATGTACTGATATATTTCCCTCACCATATCCCATTCATATTTGGTCGCGCTGGTCCTGTCATACGCAAATACTATGGCCGCCATTTCGGGAGTCCAATAAATATTTACTATTGAAGCTTTGTATATCATCAATTCATCAGGTATGTATACGTTGATTTTCTCCGAATGAACCGTTGTGTATTTTCCCGAATTGTTTATTTCCTGATAAATCTTGAATGTATATTCCCCATTTCCAAGCTGCAGCGGGAAATATGAAACTTTTCCGGGAAGCAGGTCGTATGTCATTGTAGTACCATCCAGTGAAATCCTTACCTTAAGCCTGTTGTTTGAGTTGACCCCGTACAATATCCCGATGATTCCCTTTTTTAAATTGCCATAGTCAATGGATATCGGAGTACCGGGAACTGACGTAAATTCAGGCGCCTGCACAGGAGCGGTTGAAGGCGATGGCGTTGGCACGGGCGAAGCCGTAGGAGTTGCGGAAGGCGTCGGCACGGGCGAAGCCGTAGGAGTTGCGGAGGGCGTCGGCACGGGCGTTGCGGTCTGTGTCGGAGACGGTGACGGTGACGGAGCAATTGTCTGGCTTTGTCCGGGAATTGCGGTCGCTGACGGTTCGGTTGAAGGCAATGGTGTCGGCGATGCGGAGGGCTGCGTGCTTATTGAAGCAACCGGTGTTGGTGTCGCAGTCGGTCCGGGCGTCTTCGTTGGCTGCTGCGAGGGAGTAACGCTTTGTGAAGGATCCGGAGAATTGACCGGCGAGGGTGTTGCGTCTTCAGTAGGTTCAGACGAGGGTTCGGCCGATGGCAACGGAGCATCCGTCGATGTCTTTGGCGTTTCAATCGAAGGCGATGAATGCGGGTCAAGAGTGTTGCCGGATATTACTGCTGATTCACCGGGAAGAACACCGTCTGTTTTTGAACAGGAGCTAATATTAAAAAACAATACGACAAGAATTATTGCCGAAAGTACTTTTTTCATAAACTCATTTTAGTCTATTCTCAGTGTAATAGCAATTATTCGCCTTGTCATCCCGGGCTCTCCGGGTTAGTATTGCCCTTTATAAGTCAAAGCTGACCGCTTAATAAAGTGAGCCGACTACCGGTATCTCAGTCCCATTTTATCTTATCCCTGAACTTTGAATCGTTGTATGAATAGATGCATCCGCAGTATTTCTGCCTGTAGATCCCGGCTTCCCCGGCGATATCCTGACCATGTCTGTATAACGTTCTGAAGTCATTATAATAAAATTTCACCCCGAATTTTTCCTCGGCAAGCTTTCCGGTTTCAATTATCATATCGTGGTCTTGATAAGGGCTTATCAGAAGCGTTGTGGTAAAATGAGTAAAGCCTTTTTCCCCAGCGGTTTTTGCACAAGATTCTATTCTTCTTTTATAACAATATGCGCACCTTTCCGCGGCAGTCAGCAATTTTAGTTCGTTCTCCCAAGTACTTTGGTCGAACTGCGGGTCAATGATAACCTCCAGGTTGAGTCCGGCGGCATATTCCCTGAAAGTCTTCATCCTCCTGATGTTTTCCATATAAGGATGAATGTTCGGGTTATAAAAATAACCCGAGTATTTTATTTTATTCTCTTTGAAGTATTCATCGAATGCCGCCAGGCAAGGGCCGCAGCATACATGGAGCAGCAGTTTCATATCTTTACTCCTTGTACTCAATCCCTAGATGCTCATAGGCTATTTTCGTAGCGCATCTTCCCCGCGGAGTCTTGTTTATATATCCAAGCTGAAGTAAAAACGGCTCATAAACATCCTCAATGGTATCCTTTTCCTCGCTGATGCTTGCAGACAGCGTGTCAAGACCCACAGGACCGCCTGCGAACTTTATGATTATGGACATGAGCAGTTTCCTATCGACGGCGTCAAGGCCTATCTCGTCGACCTCAAGCGCCCGCAGACCCATATCGGCAATTCTGTCGTCTATCGTATCCCTGTCCTCCACCTGGGCAAAATCCCGTATTCTCTTTAAGAGCCTGTTTGCTATCCTGGGCGTCCCCCTGGATCTTTTTGCTATTTCCAGGGCGCCGTCCTCGCTTATCTTGATATTCAAAATGCCTGCCGATCTTTTGACTATCGTCTTTAGTTCCTCCACAGAATACATCTCAAGCCTGTTCACTACGCCGAACCTGTCCCTTAGGGGAGATGTAAGCATGCCCGCCCTTGTCGTCGCGCCTATCAAGGTGAATTTCGGAAGCTCCAGCCTGATGCTCCTGGCACTCGGTCCCTTTCCGATGATTATATCCAGTGCGAAATCCTCCATCGCGGGATAAAGTATTTCCTCAACGGTCCTGTTGAGGCGATGGATCTCGTCTATGAACAGAACGGAATTATTGGGAAGGTTTGTCAGGATCGCCGCCAGGTCGCCCGCTTTTTCAATTGCAGGTCCGCTTGTTATCCGCAGATTGACATTCATTTCAGATGCGATTATGTTTGCGAGCGTTGTTTTTCCCAGACCCGGCGGGCCATACAACAGCACATGATCGAGAGGTTCTTCCCTCATCCGCGCAGCTTCAATGAAGACCTTCAGATTGGCCTTGACCTTATCCTGGCCGAAATACTCGTCGAAATTCCTCGGCCTGAGGCTGTTTTCCGTGAAATCCTGGTTTATGAAACTGTTGTCCAAAATTCTTTCTTCTTCCATTTCCCCTCCGTCAGCCATTTATGTCAAGAAGACATTTCCTTATGAGTTCCTCGACCGTCATGTTATCCTCGATGCAATTTTCAACTGCCTTCATGGCCTCCCTAGGATTATATCCAAGCACCATCAGTGCGGTCCTTGCTTCATCGGCTACGACATTTTCAGGATGCTCTTTGTCTTCGCCGGATTGGGATTCCCTTTCGAGCTCCTTGAATTTGTCCTTTAGTTCAAGAATAATTCTCTGCGCTGTCTTTTTACCTATACCTTTTGCTTTTGAAAGCTCATTTGCATCATTGCCGGCTATTGCAAGTGCAACGGCCCTTGGGGTGAAGGCCGAAAGGACCGAAAGGGCCGCCTTTGGTCCGATGCCTGATATTCCGATAAGCATAGTGAAAAGCGCCAGTTCCTCTTTATCGGAAAAACCATACAGTTGCATTATGTCTTCCCTGACATGAAGGTAAGTGAATA
>JAWOIG010000104.1:0-31852 GCA_046484775.1 Clostridia bacterium
AAACCGGGGTAACGATCATCATAGTAACGCACGACCGGGGGGTTGCGAAGAACGTCGACCGCGTGGTTGCGATAAGCGATGGAAGGACCAGCAGCGAATTCATAAGGAAGAAGAGCTACAGCGAGGAGCTTTTGGAGCTGGACAGGATGAGCGGAGTCGAGGAATCCGATACTCACGAAGAGCTTGTGGTAATAGACAGGCACGGAAGGCTCAAGCTTCCCGAGGAGTTTATGGAGGCCACCGGGTTTGACAGGAACAGCAAGATCAAGATGGAGATGGACGACGGTAAAATTATCATATACAGGCAGGAAAAGGACGAGTGAAGCCTTATGCAGGTGAACACATGAAAAAGGGAATATATCTGGCCATATCAATATTGCTGGCAAGCCTGATGCTTTCGGGATGCGTTGATGTATCCGTCGACCCGTTTGCGGATTTTGAATATGTAAAGGAAGACAAGCCCATTGTCACGAGCCCTGTTGAGAGAAGGGATTTCGAGATTTACAAGACGGTTTACGGGAATAGCATACCAAAGGCCAGGGAAACTTACTATTATAAGGATGTAACGGGATATTTCAAGGAATATAAGGTCAGTTTGCTCAGTCCTGTTAAAAAGGGCGACGTGGTTGCGGTGCTTGACAGCGGAGTGGTGGACATACAGATCAGGGACCAGAAAATTCAATATGAGAAGGCCAGGCTCATATATGAGAAGGCAAGGATTCAATATGAGTCGACCGGACTGGGCAAATATGCGATGGCTTCGGCAAAGCTGGATTTTGAGAGCGAGGAGTACAAGTACAACAAACTGCTCGAACAGCTGTCCGCGCTGGAGCTCAAGGCCGGTATGGACGGGTTTGTGTCAAAGCGCTATGCCAACCCGGGCGACTTGATAAATGCGGCGAAACCGGTCATCGATATAACGGATGAATCCGAGATCTTCATCTCATTCGACGGAAAGGATTCCCCGGGCATAGGAATCGGCGAGGTTTTGGACATACAGATAAGAAACAGCAAGGAAACCGTAAAGGCCAAGGTTGTGTCGATAGTGGATTCCCTGATAATCATGAAGCCCGAGACAGTGCATGAATCATTCGAGAGGACCGGAACCCTTGTCTATGTCCGGATACTGGAGGACAAGCGCCTGGGAACCCTGGTAGTCAAGAGTAACACCATAATCAGCGAAGCGGGCAGGACATATGTATATGTATATGAGAACGGTATCAAGAATGAACGCGACATCAAGACAGGTATAGAGGATGACGGATATACCGAAGTGGTTTTCGGTCTTGAGGAAGGGGAACTAGTAATTGAAAATCCCTACAGATGATCATAAATACTTGACTGCGGCGGCGGCCGCGGACGGCGGAGGACACTTGATATGATGAAAAGAGCCATGATTGCCATATTGTCGATGATGCTTCTTGCTGCAATGACGGCGTGCTCATATTTTCTCCCCGCCGAAAAGAAGACAAAGGCTCCACCGCTTATGAAATCGGAAGAAGTGGTCATGCCTTCCGTAACAATTCGCAGGGGAGACCTTGTAATACTTCACGACATGGACGCTTTCTTTGTTCCCGAACCCACGATGCTTTTCAGCGCGGAGCTTGAAAGGTCAGGGGTTGTCAGCGAAATATATTTTTCCGTGGGCGAAAAAGTCAGCGAGGGAGACCTTGTGGTCGAGCTTGATTCCGATCTGGCAAGGGATAGGATAATGGCTCAGGAGATAAATTATAAAAAGGCAAAGCTGTCCTATGAGGAGAACCAGGTTCTTTTCGAAGCAGGCAAGACTGACAGATATGCGGTCGAGTTTTCAAGGCTGGCGCTTGAATCCGCCGCGAACTATCTGCAGGACCTGAAGGACGACCTGGAGAATCACTATGTATATGCGCCTGCGGACGGGGTCATAGTGAACCTATATTGCAGCGTAGGCCTGAATGCGTCGGGAAAGGTTTTTGATGTGTCGGACATAGACTCGGGCATACTTGATGTTCCGATCCCCACCAACGTCGACAAACTGACGCCCGCCGAGATGGCATTGATGGAAAAGGATGTAGGGGACCCAATGCGGGTCATATTCGGCGGCAGGGAATACGAAGCGGAGCTACTGAGGGATATCGGGGCATATTTCATGGAATTCGGATTTGATCCCGCATTCTCGCATACCCATATAAAGATTCATGGGGTTCCCGATGGAATCAGGTTCAACAAAACCGTGACACTCAGGAATATAATCGCGGAGGCCATCGATGCGATAGTCATACCTGCAAGCGCGGTTTATTCGGCCGGATTAGACCCCTACACATATATTCTGTCGGGCAACGAGGTCGAAAAGAGGTACCTCGAGCTCGGAATAAACGACGGATTCTTCTATGAAGTCATTTCGGGACTGGAGGAAGGGGAGCTCATACTGAAGGTGAAATAACCGGCTTGCGGAATAACGGCTGATCCCGAATAATGCCGGATCCGGTGCAGACTTCGCCATATATATCAATATAAACAGAAATAACATCCATGAATAAAAACCTCCGGCTGTAGTATAATGTTAACAAATACGCCCGGAGGTTTTCATATGGACGATATAAAGAAAAATCTTGCAGTCAACGGCGGCAAACCCGTAATACAGGGCAGCCTTAAAAACCGGCATAATATCGGAATCGAGGAAAAAAATGCCGTAATGGCAATGTTCGACAATGCCATTGAAACCGGCAGGGCCCCGGGCTACAACGGACCGGAAGAAGAAATGCTGTGCCTGGATTTCGCAAAATTCATGGGCGGAGGCTTTGCGGACGCCGTGAACTCCGGGACAACGGCGGTATATGTCGCCCTGAGGGCGCTGGACATCGAGCCTTTTTCCGAAGTGATAGTAAGTCCCGTTACGGATCCCGGCGGAATGATGCCGATAGTCATGAACAACTGCATCCCGGTAGTGGCGGACTCGGTGTCGGGGAGCTACAATACGGGTGCTGCGCAGATAGAGACCCGCATAACTGAAAATACGAGGGCGATCGTCGTCTCCCATATCATGGGAGAGCCGGCCGACATGCCTTCAATAATGAAACTCGCCGAAAAGCATGGGCTCAAAGTGCTTGAGGACTGCGCCCAGTCGCACGCGGCCAGGCTTGGCGGAAAACTTGTCGGAACCTTTGGCCATGTCGCCGCTTTTTCAACGATGTTCGGCAAGCATTTCAACACCGGCGGCCAGGGAGGCATGGTCTTTACGAAGGACGAGGAAATATACTGGCGTATCAGGCAGTATGCCGATAGGGGAAAGCCATTCGGCATGCAGGCAGGCGCGACCAATTGTGTCGCATCACTGAATTTCAATCTAAGCGACATGGCGGCTGCAATCGGAATCGAGCAGCTGAAGAAGCTGAACGGTTATGTCAGGTCGCGCAGAACACTGGCGGGAATGCTCGCAAAAGGCTTTGCAAACCTTGAATCAATTGAAGTACCTGAGATTCTTCCGGATGCAGAGCCGTCATACTGGTTCATGAGGCTACGGTTCAACGGAGACTCTCTTGTATGCGGGAAGGCGGAATTCCTGGATGCCGTCGAGGCCGAGGGCGT
This sequence comes from Clostridia bacterium, assembly GCA_046484775.1. Lineage (GTDB taxonomy): Bacteria > Bacillota > Clostridia > DUPQ01 > DUPQ01 > JAFGQE01. The sequence goes on from JAWOIG010000104.1 coordinate 3,568, forward strand.
CAATATGATCAAGGATTACGGAATCGCCAGACCATATCTGATGGACTGGTTCATCAATAAAAAGGCTTTTGGAACAGGGGGCTTTCCCTGGACTGCTCCCCAGTACAAGGGCAAGTACACGGGCGGATTCGAATGCCCCAACGCCGACAGGGCCATCGCCGACTGTTTCAACCTGACGGTCTATGAAAGCTGGGGCGAGGAAGAAGCCGGCCTGATACTGAAGGCCTTTAAAAAAGTAGAACAGGCTTACACAAAATAGAGGGGAAATGTCATTCTATAATATTAAGAATCTCAGATACCTGTTGGACAAGGACTGCTCCGTGGTAATAACCGGGGACAGCCTCGCGTACAACAGGTATGATTTTGTCGACGACCCCCGCCAGAACGCATGGGAATGCCCGCTGGGCATGAAGTCCTGGTCATTCCTGCTGCGCGACTTCCTCATAAGCAACAGCGCCGGCTGGACACCCGCCTCATCCCTGGAAATATCGGGTCCCGCAATCACGACCTATCCTTTTAAAAAATACAATCAAAGGGTGCCTCAAAAAAAACGCCTTCCCTTTGAAGAAGAGGGAGTCGTCATACCGGCGCCTGCCCGTTCGGAGATAATAATCAAAGGGTGCCTTAAAAAAATCAAAGGGTGCCCTAAAAAAAACATATTATTCATCACCGACCCGATAAATGGCGGAGTTATTGAAACTGAAACCGGGCTCGTTGACCTGAAGGGTAACAGGGACTGCTTCGAAGGCCGATATTTCAGCTATGCGGAATCCGGGTCGGGGACATTACGAACAGGCGGCAGGGCCGGCAGAATATTTCTGGCTGGTGTTTCCGACACCCAAACCGAAGTTCATCTGACCGGAAGCGGGGGGAAAACGGCAGAATGGCTGCTGGAAAACTCGCATGACAGGATATTCAGGCACAACCCCGGACTTTGCATATTGATTATCGGTGCAAATAACCGCAGGGAAAACAACCCATCGAGTTTCAAGGGTGCCCTAAAAATATTAATTGACAGATTGATTGGAAGTGGAGCTGAAATACTGCTGATTTCACCGCCGCATTCCTCGACCACGGATCCGCCCGAGGACAAGGCGAACATCTTTGTTCCGCATGCGGATATAACCAAACCCTTGCTTGACATCATGGGCGGGCTTGCCGATGATCGCCGGATACCATATATGAATCTTTTTGAGTTCTTCAGCGGAATTCCCGGAAATGTGTGGCGGTATGACAACACGCATTTTACTAAAAAAGGCAATTCGCTGCTATTTGAAGCCATAAGGGATAAATATTTCGGAGGAGAAAAAAATGAGAATATTGATAGTGACCGATCTTGAGGGAGTGGCCGGTATAATTGACAAGGACAACTGGACCCAGGCTTCATCACCTTATTATGAAAAGGCGAAAAGGCTACTTACTGAAGAGACCAATGCCGCTGCGAGAGGATTTTACGATGCGGGCGCGGTTGACGTCATAATTCTGGACGGACATGGTCCCGGTGCAATCGATGTCGAGATCCTGCATCCCGCTGCGAGGTACTCAAGGGGAATTCCGACTCATATCCTGTGCGAGAAATTTAAGATTGATGCAATCGCATGGGTCGGCCAGCATGCAAAGGCGGGTTCCGAGAGAGCTCACATGGCGCATTCGGGAAATTTCACGGTCATCGATTACCGGCTGAACGGAATATCAATGGGCGAATTCGGACGAACGGCGGCAGGTGCGGGAAATTACGGCGTCCCGCCGATATTCGGCAGCGGGGACAAGGCTTTTACTCTGGAAGCCCTTGAACTGTGCCCGGCAATTGAAACGGTCGCCGTAAAGGAATGTTTCGAAGAAGGCAGCGGCGAATCGCTGACTTACGAAGAGTATTACAATAAGAATACAGGCGCCATCCATCTTTCCCCCGCGGAATCGCGCGTGAGGATTTATAAGGGTGCCCTAAAAGCATTGAAAAGATTCATGGAAAACAAAGAACGGTTCAATTGCGTGAAAATCAACCCTCCCTATGTTGAATTCCAGAGGATTCGCCCAACGGAAGGCAAACGCGGATACGACATGATAAAGAGAGCCGATACTTTCAGCGGTCTTTTGGATGCCGGGGAAGAAATAATTGAATGGGAATAAGAACGGGACTGTTGGTCCCGTAAAAAATATTCCGCTTATTTGTATTTGGTAATCTCGATGGTCGTTATGATTACATCAACGACAGGCCTTTCGGCTGCCATGTCAAGTGGAACTGCGGCAATGGCATCCACAACATCCATCCCCTTGAACACCTGCCCGAACACCATATGCCCGTCGTTGCCGGATGTAGGCATCGTATGTCCGTTGTCAAGCCAGGGAGTCCCTCCGATTTCAAGATATCTTGAAGCCGCCTCGGCGTCGTATTCCTCGTTTTCAAGCCATGCGGTGGCCTTTTCGTTTGTTTTCAGCGGGCCCGCCTGGACAATGAAGAACTGGCTTCCGTTTGTATTGTATCCGGAGTTGGCCATGGAAAGCGCCCCGCGGTAATGGTAGAGATTGCCTGTGAAATAATCGGGGAAAGGGGTTCCCCATACGCTTTCACCGCCGCGGCCGGTTCCGGTCGGGTCTCCGCTCTGGATCATGAAATCGTTGATGACCCTATGGAAAATCAGACCGTCGTAATAGCCGCTCTCGGCATGAACCGTGAAGTTTTCCACCGCATCGGGGGCGTCCTTTTTAAAAAGGCGGATGTAAATGTCGCCCATGTTCGTCTTCATTACGGCAATGGTTTCACCGGAATTTGGCATCCCGAGCTGGTCGAACTTGGCATTGCTGCATCCGGTTGTTAAGAAGATCAGGACAAGGACCATTGTCAGGGCAAAAATGCGAGTTTTCATTAGTCAGCTCCTCTTGTATGATTCACATATTATTATGTTATAATTACATGGAAATATCAAGATAAGCGGAGATGCAAATGGGTGATTTCGAAAATCGGATCAGGAACTTCAGTATAATTGCGCATATAGACCATGGCAAATCGACCCTGGCCGACAGGATTATAGAAAAGACAGGCCTTCTGACCGAAAGGGAAATGGAGGACCAGGTTCTCGACAACATGGATTTGGAGCGCGAGCGGGGAATCACCATAAAATCCCAGGCGGTAAGAATGGTGTACACGGCGCTTGACGGCAAGGAGTACATATTCAACCTCATAGACACGCCCGGGCATGTCGATTTCACATATGAAGTATCAAGAAGCCTTGCCGCGTGCGACGGGGCGATCCTGGTTGTTGACGCAGCACAGGGTATTGAAGCACAGACGCTCGCCAATGTATATCTTGCGGTTGAGAATGGGCTTGAAGTGCTGCCGGTCATCAACAAGATAGACCTTCCCGCAGCCAGGCCCGACCATGTCATTGAAGAAATCGAGGATGTAATCGGCATAGAAGCATCCCATGCTCCGAAAATTTCAGCTAAAAACGGAACGAATATAGATGAAGTGCTCGAGGCAATCGTAAAATACCTTCCTCCGCCCAAGGCCGACCCTGATAAAAGCCTCAGGGCGTTGATTTTCGATTCAAAATATGATTCATATAAAGGCGTTATAGTATATGTTAGGGTAATGGACGGGATACTAAGCCTGAATCAGAACATCAAAATGATGAACACAGGTGCCAGGCATCTTGTAAACGAAGTCGGTTACCTGAAGCCGGGCGGATTTATACCGGCGACGGAACTCAGGGCCGGGGAAGTCGGGTATTTCACGGCAAGCATCAAAAATGTGGCCGATACCAGGGTGGGGGACACGGTGACAACTCAACAAAATCCCGCAACCGTGCCGCTTCAGGGCTACAAGGAAGCCATCCCGATGGTTTTCTGCGGCATATATCCTTCCGATGGAGCCAGATACGGCGATTTGAAGGATGCCCTGGAAAAATTGAAGCTCAATGATGCCTCTCTTCTTTACGAACCCGAGTCCAGCGTCGCCCTTGGCTTTGGATACAGATGCGGATTCCTTGGACTCCTTCATATGGAGATAATCCAGGAACGCCTTGAAAGGGAATATGACCTCGATCTCGTGACGACCGCCCCGAGCGTAATATATGACATAATCCGTATCGATGGCTCGAAAATCAGGGTGGACAATCCCGCCAACATGCCTGACCCATCAGAAATCGACTGGATGGAAGAGCCGATAACCAAGTCCGGCATTATAGTGCCCACGGATTATCTGGGAAACATTATGGACCTTTGCGTGGAGAGGAGGGGCGTGTTCCTGGACATGGTATATCTTGACGACGTGAGGGTTAAGCTGAACTTTGAGATTCCGCTTAATGAAATCATATATGATTTTTTCGATGCGCTCAAATCCCGTTCAAAAGGCTATGCGTCCCTGGACTATGAGGTCATCGGATACAGGCGTTCGAAGCTGGTCAAGCTCGACATCCTTCTGAACGGAGAAAAAGTCGACGCGTTGTCTTTCATAGTCCATGATTCGAAGGCTTATGCGAGAGGCCGGCGCATCGCTGAAAAGCTTAAGGAAAACATTCCCCGCCATCAGTTCGAAATTCCGATACAGGCATGCATAGGCGGCAAGATAATCGCCAGGGAAACCGTCAGCGCATACAGGAAGGATGTCCTTGCAAAGTGTTATGGCGGGGACATAACCAGAAAGAAAAAACTTCTCAACAAGCAGAAGGAAGGTAAAAAGCGCATGAGATCGCTTGGAAACGTTGAAGTTCCCCAGGAGGCGTTTATGAGCGTATTGAAACTGGATACATGATATGAAAGACCTTAGGCTTTACATCCATATACCGTTTTGCAAACAGCGCTGCTCCTACTGCGACTTTCCGACATATGACGATAAATCATACCTCATTCACAGCTATTTCAAGTCACTTCAGACAGAGATTGCCGTATACAGTCCCATCATAGACAAATCCAACATAACAAGCGTGTTTTTCGGGGGCGGAACCCCGTCATATCCTGATGCGGATTATATTGGAGGCACCCTTGAAAAATGCAATATAAATGATGCGACCGAGGTGAGCATGGAGGCGAACCCGGGAACAGTCGACTTCGACAAGCTCAGGGCTTATTACGACGCCGGAATCAACAGGATCAGCTTTGGCGTTCAGTCCTTCAACAACGACATGCTTCTTATAATGGGAAGAATTCATGACAGGTCGCTGGCAATCCGTAATATTAAGGATGCCATTAAAGCGGGCTTTGAGAATATAAGCATCGACCTTATGCATGGCTATCCGATGCAAAGCGAGGTTGGATTTCAAGAAAGTCTGGAAACTGCCATAGGGCTTGGCGTCAAGCACATATCATGCTATAGCCTGAAGATCGAGGACGGCACACCACTGAGGAGCATGGTTGACAAAGGGATTCTTCCCGAGCCTGACGACGATGCCGACAGGCGGATGTACGAGACTGCCAAAAAAGTGCTTTCATCCAATGGTTTTGTGCACTATGAAATATCAAATTTTGCGAAACCCGGATATGAATGCAGGCACAATATCGGATATTGGAAGCTGGATGAATACATAGGGCTTGGAGCGGCAGCGCACTCCTATTTCAACGGCAGACGTTATTCGAATACGGAAAATCTAGGCAGCTATATCCGCAGCCTGAACGAATATGCAATCCCCGAGAATTATTCTGAAGACATAGACGAAGAAGAGAGCATCAAGGAATTCATGATACTTGGCCTCAGAATGACCGAAGGGATCAACACCCAGGATTTTTATCAAAGGTACGGCAGGGACATCTTCTCCGTCTATGGCGCGGAAATCAATGAATGCACCGAAGCCGGCCTATTGAAGGCCGAAAACAAACAACTTCGACTGACCTCCCGCGGCCTCGACTTCGCCAACAAGGTATTCCGCAAATTCATATAAGGCTGCCCTTAATATTTTGGTTTACATATAAGGCTGCCCTTAATATTGGGGTTTACATATAAGGCTGCCCTTAATATTTTGGTTATCAATTAAGGCTGCCCTTAATTTTTAAGTTGTCAATTAAGGTTGCCCTAAAATTTTCTGTAAGAGAAGGTTTTTTCCAACGTGTAATGTTGACAATAAATGGCATAATATGGTAATATATACCATATCAATTGAAGGAGGGCGTCATGCATTGCATCAGGGAAAAAAGTATAAACGATGAATACCATGTAATTTTAAAGTTCATTGAGGAGCTTGCAGTGTTTTCCGACTTTCACGAACGGGAGATTTTCGATGAAATTCTTCTGAAGGTCATGAAGAAGGAAAATTGCAAGATATATGCAAAGACCATTATGCTGAATCATGTGCATATGGTTATCAAGCTTGCCGAGGGGACAAAGCTTTCATCCGTAATGATTAGCCTGGCAACGCAATTTGCTAAATTTTATAACAGATATCATGAGCGAAAAGGCCGTGTTTTCAGCAGAAGGTATATAAGCAAGCCTATAAATGAAGAAATATATTTCTTTGCAGCCGTAAAATATTCGTTTATGAATCCGGTCAAGGCGGGCATAGTCGATTCTCCCTGGGATTATAAGTGGTCTTCCGCACACTGCTATCTCGAAATGAAAGGCCCATTTTTCAACTGCGACATTTATGACAGATACAATAAGCATTTTTTCGATGCCACAATCAGCTTTGAGGAGTTTATAGGCAAGCCCGGGGATGACAGTCTTATCCTCGACATAGAGCGGAAACGCTATTATGAAAGGGAAGCTAAACAAATCTTCATGAATGAGCTTGGAGAAAGTGGAATTTGCGATCTGAAAAACCACGGAGATATAAAAGAGGCAAGAAATGTAATCCGCAGGCTTCAACAAATCGGAATAACATTCGTGCAAATGAAAAATTTCAGTGGAATGACAATCCAGGATTTGAAAAAAGCACTTTATTCATTTTAGTCAAAATAATCTTCTATATAAAATCGGCACAAATTGGTTGCCGGAATTTTACTGTTCTCAAAATTCAGAAAAACCAATTGAAACAAAAAAAGTATTCGAAAATAGCAATTCGGAAATGCAAATTCGCATGGGAAACAATAACTTCCTCCCAAACGACTCAACATCCGTGTATAAATTTAAGGGTGCCCTAAAAGTTTTCGATGATTTGAAAGGCTGCCCCATAAATGAGAATTTAGGTATTGACAAAGATACGGGCGGGTGGTATCTTTTGTTTAGATTAGCACTCTAGACAAGCGAGTGCTAACCGGGAGAAAAGCATGAACCTGAGGACCATGGCCATACTTAAGGCCATAATTGAGGAATATGTGACAAGCGCAGAGCCGGTAGGCTCTAAAACTGTTGCAAGCAAATATGATTTCGGTGTCAGTTCTGCGACCATAAGAAATGAGATGGCCTTGCTGGAGCATCTTGGATTTATAGAATCCCCTCATACATCAGCGGGAAGGATTCCGGTCGAGAAGGCATACAGATTCTATGTGAATACCATAATGGATGAGAATCTGAGTGATTTCGAGGAGGAGTTTGTAAAGCTGTCAAGTTATCTGGAGCCCGACTCGTTCAGAAAGATAATCGAAAACGTGTCCAGGGAAGTCTCGACATACACGCATTATGCCTCCATAGCGATTATTGCCGAGGATGGAAGGGATTCCATTGAACTTGTGCATGTCATAAAGGCCGGCATAAGGGAAATCCTGTGCGTCATCATGATGGAAAGCAGGAAAACGCTTAATTTCGTGGTTGAAGTTTCACAGGAGATTCCGGATGAAAAGATGATCCTTTATTCCAGGCTGCTGACAGAAAAACTTAAGGGAGTGAAAAGCTTCAATGTAGCGGAGACTAAAATTGATTTTCCCGAATACAAGGACGACATGACAAAGATCATGAAAGCGATTGCCTCTCATATTGCCGAGGAGTGCGAGGTTGACGTTATAATTGAAGGAGCCTCCAATTTATTTGATTTGCCGGAGTTCCATGACCATAACACGGCCAGGGATATTATAAGGACATTGAATGAGCAGCAGGTTCTGTGCAATATGTTCCGAAAGCCCGGGAAAAATGAAATAACGATAAGAATAGGAAGCGAAAACGAAATTAGCGCCTTTAAAAGTATGACGACCATGTACAGGACATTTGATTTCAATACCCGCGGAATGATTTCATTCGGGGTAGCGGGGCCGCTTAGGATGAACTACAGGAAAGTGCTGGCATCGATGAGGGACGTTGACAAGCTGATGCATGACATGTTCAGAATGATTTAGGAAGGAGGTACTTGATGACAACATCAAAAAATCCTAAAAATGAGGAAAAGGACAAAACGGTTAAGATACCAATAGATGAGCCAGGCAAGGGGCCTGTTGAAAAAACGGAACTTGAGTTGAAGTTCGAAGCGCTTTTATCAGAAAAAGCAAAACTTGAAGCAAGGCTGGATACACTTCAGGCTGAAAACAGCGAGCTCACCGACGGTTTGAAGAGATTTGCGGCCGAATTCGACAATTTCAGAAAAAGAACCATAAGAGAAAAGGATGATATTTACAAAAATGCGACCGCGACCCTTGTGGAGGCATTTCTACCTGTATTGGACGGCATGGAGCTCGCATTTGAAAGCGTTGCAAAGAATGCCGACAAGGCTGTCCTGCAAAAAGGCATCGAACTGGTATACAGGCAGTTCATGGAAGTGCTGGACAAACTTGACATCGAGGAAATCGAATGTCTCGGCGAGAGTTTCGATCCAAACCTTCATAATGCCGTGATGCATGTGACCGACGAAGGTCATGGCGATAATGAAGTGATAGATGTGCTGAAAAAAGGCTATATATTCAAGGACAAGGTTATCAGGCACAGTATGGTAAAAGTAGCAAACTGATTATATAAAAATCCATAGGAGGAAAACAAAATGGCAAAAGTAATAGGAATAGATCTTGGAACAACCAACTCGTGCGTTGCTGTAATGGAAGGCGGGGAGCCGGTTGTAATAGCGAATGCCGAAGGCGCAAGGACGACGCCCTCTGTGGTCGCATTTTCAAAGACAGGCGAGAGAATGGTCGGCCAGGTGGCGAAAAGGCAGGCGATAACAAATCCCGACAGGACCGTTCTGTCAATTAAAAGGGACATGGGAACCAACAGGAAGATCGATATAGACGGCAAGAATTATACGCCGCAGGAAATATCCGCGATGATTCTTCAAAAACTCAAGGCGGATGCCGAAAGTTATCTGGGTGAAAAGGTCAATCAGGCGGTCATAACCGTGCCCGCGTATTTCAGCGATTCCCAGAGGCAGGCCACAAAGGATGCCGGAAAAATAGCGGGACTTGAGGTCCTCAGGATAATCAACGAACCGACGGCCGCGGCGCTTGCATATGGCCTTGACAGGGAAGACGACCAGAAAATAATGGTATTCGACCTTGGCGGCGGAACATTCGATGTTTCCATACTCGACATCAGCGACGGAGTATTCGAAGTGCTGGCAACCAACGGAAACAACAGGCTCGGCGGAGACGACTTCGACGACAAGATAATCGCATATATGGTCAAGACATTCAAAGCCGAGAACGGAATAGACCTTTCGGCTGACAAGATGGCCCTGCAGAGGCTCAAGGAAGCCGCTGAAAAAGCAAAGGTCGAGCTGTCGACGGTTATGTCGACAAACATCAACCTGCCATTCATAACAGCTGACGCAGCCGGCCCCAAGCATCTGGACATGACCCTTACCAGGGCGAAATTCGACGATATGACAGCTGACCTGGTGGAAAAGACCATGGGCCCCACCCGCAAGGCAATGAAGGATGCCGGGCTCGAGCCTTCCGATATCCATAAGGTTCTTATGGTGGGCGGATCGACCAGGACCCCTGCAGTCGTAGAGGCGGTCAGGAAATTCCTCGGAAAGGACCCGTTCAAAGGAATCAATCCGGATGAATGCGTTGCAGTCGGTGCTGCCATACAGGCGGGAGTTCTTACGGGAGACGTCAAGGACGTACTTTTGCTTGATGTAACACCGCTTTCACTGGGCATCGAGACCCTCGGCGGAGTATTCACAAAACTTATCGAAAGGAATACTACGATTCCCACCAAGAAGAGCCAGACATTCTCGACTGCATCCGACAACCAACCGTCCGTTGACATACATGTTCTGCAGGGCGAGAGGGAAATGGCGCAGTATAACAAGACGCTCGGCAGATTCCAGCTCACGGGCATACCCCCGGCGATGCGTGGAGTACCCCAGATTGATGTAACATTTGACATCGATGCAAACGGAATCGTACATGTATCGGCCAAGGACCTCGGAACAGGAAACGAGCAGAAGATAACTTTGACCGCCTCATCAAATCTGACGGATGCCGACATAGAAAAGGCCGTTAAGGAAGCTGCTCAGCACGCTGCCGACGACAAGAAGAAGAAGGAAGAGGCAGAGATTAAAAATAATGCGGATTCCGCGGTATACCAGGCTGAAAAGACGATGAAGGACCTGGGAGACAAGCTGGAAGCGGCTGACAGAGCCAAGCTGGAAGACCATATAAACAAGGTAAAGCAGGAATTGTCGGGAACCAACTTCGATGCCATCAAAAGCGCCAACGAGAAACTGACGGAAACCTTCAATGAAGTCTCGCAGAAGTTATACCAGCAGAATCCGGGAGCTGACCCGGACCAGGGCGGACAGCCGGGCGGCGGCGAAGAAGGACCGTCCGATGATACGGACAATGTATATGACGCGGACTACGAAGTGGTCGACGACGAAGAGAACTAATAAAACGGGAGGCCGCCCCGGATAAGGGCGGCCCCTTTTTTCGAGGAGAGATTAGTGGCTGATAAGAGAGACTATTATGAGATTCTGGGGGTTTCCAGGGACGCGGGGACAGATGAGATTAAAAAGGCGTACAGGAAGCTTGCGAAGGAATACCATCCCGATGTTAACAAGGAAAAGCCGGAAGCCGAGCACAGATTCAAGGAAATCAGCGAGGCATATGAGGTGCTTTCCGATTCCGAAAAGCGTTCGCGCTACGATCAGTTCGGCCATGCAGGCCCGGGAATGGGCGGCGCCGGAGGGTTCGGCGGATTCGGAGGGTTTGGCGGAGTGGAGGATATCTTCGAATCATTCTTCGGAGGATTCGGCGGATCATCAAGAAGGAACGGTCCCCGCAAGGGCGCGGATCTTCGTGAGCATGTAACGATTACTTTCGAAGAAGCCGCGTTTGGCATTAAAAAAAGCATCAGCTTGCTGAGGCATGAGAACTGCGGCGAATGCGAGGGGACCGGCGCAAAACAAGGCACCGAACCAGAACAATGCGGCAAATGCCATGGAACAGGTAAAATAAGGACACAGCAGAACACGTTGTTCGGCCAGTTTGTCAACGAACGCGCATGCGATGCCTGCGGAGGCAGCGGCAAGATTATAAAGGAACACTGCCCGTCATGCAAGGGAAGCGGCAGGATACGCAGGACAAGAAAAATCGAAATCAACATACCCGCGGGAATCGACAACGGACATACCATATCACTGAGGGGTGAAGGAGAACCCGGTTCAAAGGGCGGCCCTCCCGGCGATCTGCTTGTTGATATAACCGTTTCAAGGCACCCTTTGTTTGTAAGGAACGGCACGAATGTCCTGATGCAGACCACTATATCGTTTGTGCAGGCGGCGTTGGGCGATGAAATAAAGATTCCCACACTCGACGGCGATGTAAAGTACAAGATACACGAGGGAACCCAGCCGGGCGACAAATTCAGGCTCCGCGGCAAGGGAATCCCTTCGCTTAGGTCAGGCCACCGCGGCGATCAGATAGTAGAGGTAAATGTCGAGGTCCCGCAAAAGCTTAACAGAAAGCAAAAGGATGCCCTTAAAAAATATGCGGAATTATTCAGCGACAAACAAAAATCGGAGAAATAGGAACAATAATGAAATGGCTTGAAATCTGCATAGAATCGGATACTGACAACACGGAGCTGGCCTCATATTTTCTAATGGAGGCAGGCGCGGCAGGCACCAGCATCCAGAGTCCCGATGAAATAAGATCCCTTGTCGAAAACGCGGGTGCAAAGGAACTCGTGGAAGCGGGGGATTTTTCCAAGTTCATGGACAAATTCAGGACGACAGCTTATTTCTCAACCGAAACAAACATCAATGATTTAAAGGGTGCCTTAAAAAAAAGGTTCGCCGATTCGGAAATTTTATGGCGCGAGGCTGATGACAGCGAATGGGAAGGCAGCTGGAAAAAATTCTACAAGGCTTTCAACATAACCCCGTCGCTTCGAATCACTCCCTCATGGGATGAAAATGCGAAAGTTTCCGAAAACAGCATAATCATGGATCCCGGCATGGCATTTGGTACGGGAACCCATGAATCCACGAAATTGTGCGCGGGTCTTGTTGAAAAACACATGGCCAAAGGCGGCAGTATGCTGGACATTGGCACAGGAACGGGAATCCTGTCGATAATAGCATCAAAATGCGGAGCAAAAAGCGCCGTTGCACTGGATATAGACCCGGCTGCAGTGAAAACAGCCATACAGAACCTTGAGATCAACCAAATCGACAATGTCATAGTATATCAGGGCGAACTCAGGGATGTCCGCGAAATTTTTAAAAAACAAAATTTTAGGGCACCCTTTAAATTCGACCTGATTGCCGCGAACATTATTTCGGATGTAATCATATCGCTCTCCGATGAAATGCTCGATGCGCTGAATGTCGGTGGGAAGCTTGTATGCTCGGGTATTATCGTTGAAAGGGAGGCCGATGTTGTCGCAGCTCTTGAAAAAAGCGGATTTGAAATGGATGAAATCCTGCACGACAACGAATGGTCTGCGATTTGTGCACATGCCTAAATTCTTTATAACAGAGCACGAACTTGAAATCGGCGGCAAGGCAAATATCAGTGGAGAGGATGCGAACCATCTCCGAAAATCACTCAGGATTAAGAACGGGGAGATAATCATCGTATGTGATGGCAATGGAAAGGATTACAATGCCATGGTGGAATCATCGGAAGACGATTCCATCAAGATAACGATATTGGAAAGCATCGAGCTTAAAACGGAACCGGATCTCTGGATCAATATTTATGCAGCCGTTACCAAAGGCGAAGGTTTTGAATATGCTATACAGAAATGTGTTGAGGCGGGCGTGGGCTCCGTGATCCCGGTTATCACAGAACGAACGGTAGTGGCTGTCAGCGACTCAAAAGCCGTGCGAAAGCATGAAAGATGGAACAAGATAGCATCCGAGGCGGCAAAGCAGTCGGGAAGAAGCAGAATACCGCAGGTCGGCGGGGTCCTTGACTTTTACGCAGCTATGGACAAAGCCTCGCAAGAGGGTCTGTCAATCATCTGCAATGTAGAAGAAGGCACCCTTTCATTGAAGACCATACTCGGCATGAATAAGGATATCAAAATGCTGAATGTTTTCATCGGCCCCGAGGGGGGATTTACAAGCGCTGAAATAAAGGCTGCAACCGGCAGGGGCATTCACAGCGTAACGCTTGGAAACAGGGTGCTGAAGGCGGAAACGGCCGGGCTCTTCGTCATGGCGGCAGCCATGTACGAATATGGCGAACTTGATAAAAAAGGCAGTAAATCACAGTAAATCGTCGTAAATCGGCGTCAGACGGTGTTTGATGCAGCATTTAACAAAATAATGCTGGAAAAAACAAATCCTTGTGTTATAATTATTCAAGGTTGAGAGAAGGGGTACATAAATGGCGGTTAGCATGACCGGGTACGGCAAGGGCGTATTGGAAAATGAGAGCATTTCCATCAAGGTTGAAATAAAATCTGTAAACAGCAGATATCTGGACATCAATTTCAAAAGTACACGCAGCCTGTCTTTCATGGAAGAAAAGATTCGCGGACTGCTAAAGGACACTGCATCCAGGGGCAAGATTGACATATATGTCGGCCTCAGGGGAAACGGCGGGGAAGCGAAGGCCATATCCGTCGATAGGGAACTTGCGCTGTCTTTTAAAAATGCTGTCGACGAACTCAAGGACGAACTTAGGCTTAAGGGCAGGATTTCTGTCAATGAGCTCGCATCCATCCCCGGGATTATCACGATTGACGACAGCGAACCTGATGAGGAAACCATTGCCCCATTTGTCATGACGGCGGTCGGCAATGCCATGGACTCATGGATGAAAATGAAACAAAACGAGGGGACTGCCATCGAAAAGGACATGATGGGCAAAATAGACGAGATGGAAGACATCATGGGCGGCATAGAGAAAAGCGCCGTAGGTTTGGCAGCGGAATATAAAAACAAACTGGCAGCCAGGATTCGCGAATTGATGGAAGGCAATGCACCTGATGAATCCAGGATTGCCCAGGAAGCGGCATTCCTTGCCGACAAAAGCAGCGTCGACGAGGAAATTATCCGGCTCCGCAGCCATATCAGGCAATTCAGGGAAAATATATCGAAAAAGGAAACAGGCCGAAAACTTGATTTCATAATACAGGAGATGAACAGGGAATCCAATACGATAGGTTCCAAGTCATCCTTGCTCACACTGACCAATTATGTTCTTGAGCTTAAATGCATAATTGAAAAGCTGAGGGAGCAGGCGCAGAACATAGAGTGAACTGTACTATATTTTTTTAAGATAATAGAAGGCACCCTTTGAAGTATCCCGGGAATCAATGAAGGCTACCTTGCAAAATAATTTTAGGGCACCCTTGAAAGGACTCATAATGAAACTGATAAACATAGGTTTTGGCAACATGGTGTCGACATCCCGGATCATATCCATAGTCAGTCCGGAATCCGCACCGATAAAGAGGATGATCCAGGAGGCCAGGGACAAGGGCACCCTTGTCGATGCCACATATGGCAGACGGACAAGGGCAGTCATAGTCGCGGACAGCGGGCATGTGATTCTGTCGGCTCTGCAGCCGGAGACCGTGGGCAACAGGTTCTTTGCCGGAGACGCCCCGGCAGAACAGGTCAAAGAGGTGATGTGATGGCGGAAAAAGGAATGCTGATAGTAGTTTCAGCACCTTCGGGGACCGGAAAAGGTGCAATAATCGAAAAACTGATTGACAACGACCCGAATATCAGGCATTCGGTTTCCGCCACGACCAGAAAGCCAAGGAAAGGTGAAAAGGAAGGCATAAGCTACTTTTTTAAAACCCGTAACGAATTTGAAAAAATGATAAAGGACGGAGCCCTTGTCGAATGGGATGAATACTGCGGCAATTATTACGGGACGCCGAGGGTATATATAGAGGAGACAACTGCGGAAAGCCTGGATGTCGTGCTTGATATAACCGTGGCCGGCGCCGTCGACATAAAGAGAGGCTGGCCGGGGGCGGTCATGATATTCGTGCTTCCTCCTTCACTCGAGGAACTGGAAAAAAGGATCAAGAGCCGTGGCACAGAGGATGAGGAAGCCATCAGGAAAAGGCTGGAATATTCATATTCGGAGTTCAGGCACGTGGATAAATACGAATATATTGTTGTGAATGACGATTTGAATCTTGCGGTTTTGGAAGTTGAAACCATAATCAGCGCGGAACGCATGAAATATACCAGGAATCCGTCAGTTTTGGATAATTTATACAAAGGAGAGTTGAAATGATATTATACCCGTCGTTGGAAGAACTGGAAGAAAAAATAGGCCTTAGGTTCAGTGTGGTGATGGCCGTGGCAAAGAGAGCGAGGATGCTCACAGATGGAGCCCGCACATTTTACAAGGGAAGCGAGACAAATTCCCTGACAATCGCAACCAAGGAATTAAGTGAAGGAAGCGTAATCTGCGTTCCCAAAGGTGAAGGTTATTTCGAGCTGCCGGTTTCAGGCAGCCTCGAGGAATAGTTGGGCTGGAGAGTGTATGGCAACTGAAAAAACAATGGAAAAGATAGTATCCCTGGCAAAACGCAGGGGTATTATATTCCCCGGGTCGGAGATTTACGGGGGTCTTGCCAACGCATGGGATTACGGTCCGCTCGGCGTTGAGCTGAAGAACAACATCAAGAAGGCCTGGTGGGAGAAATTCGTTCAAAGGAACCCGCACAATACCGGGGTGGATTGCGCGATACTTATGAATCCCAGGGTATGGGAAGCATCCGGACACATAGGCGGATTCAGCGACCCGCTGATCGACTGCAAGGAATGCAGAACAAGGCATCGCGCCGATCAGCTGATTGAAGAATACAACAAGGCGAACGTCATCGAAATGCATGTCGAAGGCATGGACGATGAATCCCTTATGGAATATATAAGGGATAAAAGAATTCCATGTCCTTCCTGCGGCAAGAGCAATTTCACCGAAATAAGGAAATTCAACCTTATGTTCAAGACTTTCCAGGGAGTCACAGAGGACAGCGCGGCGGAAATATTCCTGCGTCCCGAGACTGCCCAGGGTATTTTTGTGAATTTCAAGAATGTCCAGAGGACGACCAGAAGGAAAATACCCTTCGGCATCGGCCAGATCGGAAAGTCGTTCAGAAACGAGATAACACCAGGGAACTTCATATTCAGGACCAGGGAATTCGAACAGATGGAGCTCGAGTTCTTCTGCGAACCGGGCACCGACCTCGAATGGTTCGGATACTGGAAGAATTTCTGTTACGAATGGCTCATCGGGCTTGGCATCAAACCGGAAAACATCAAGATGCGCGATCATTTACCGGAAGAATTATCCCACTACAGCAACGCCACCACGGATTTCGAATATCTTTTCCCGTTCGGATGGGGAGAACTGTGGGGAATAGCCGACAGGACCGATTTCGACCTTAAGCAGCATGCCGAGTATTCAGGCGAGGACATGTCGTATTTCGATCCCGTTGATAACAAGAAATTCGTACCATACTGCATAGAGCCTTCGCTCGGTGTCGAAAGGATGTTGCTTGCATTCCTGTGCGAGGCATATGACGAGGAGGACATCGGCGAGGAGGACATGAGGGTGGTTATGCGTTTCTCGAATCAGCTCGCGCCTTACAAGGCGGCGGTGCTCCCTCTTTCCAAAAAGCTTGCGGATGGAGCAAATGAGGTTTTCGAGATGATTTCAGCCGAATACAACTGCGAATACGACGAGACGGGCAGCATTGGAAAAAGGTACAGGCGCCAGGATGAAATCGGAACGCCGTACTGCTTCACATTTGATTTTGATTCCCTTGAAGACAAATGCGTGACTGTCAGGTACAGGGATACAATGGAACAAAAGAGAATCCCCATTGACGGGATACTGGAATTCATGAAAGAAAATATGAAATATTAATTTGGAGGAAAATAGGAAATGACTAAGTATGTATATCTCTTTAAAGAGGGAAATGCAAAGATGAAGGACCTGCTTGGCGGAAAAGGCGCAAACCTTTCGGAAATGACAGGGCTCGGGCTTCCGGTTCCCAGGGGGTTCACGGTTTCGACCGAGGCATGCACAAGATACTATAAAGATGGCAAAATAATAGCCGATGACATAGTCGCCCAGATTGAAAAGGCATTGGAAGCCACCGAGGAAATGGTCGGCAAAAAGCTTGGCGACCAGGCGAACCCGTTTCTTGTTTCAGTAAGAAGCGGAGCGAAGGTTTCAATGCCGGGCATGATGGATACCGTTTTGAATCTGGGACTGAATGATGCGGTCGTGGAAGGACTCGCGGAACTTACCGGAAACCCAAGGTTTGCATATGACAGTTACAGGCGCTTTGTGCAGATGTTCAGCGATGTCGTAATGGGAATTGAAAAATCGAAGTTCGAGCGTCTTCTTGACAATATGAAGGAAGAAAAGGGAGTTCAGATCGATACCGAGCTAACAGCCGATGACATGAAGGAAGTTCTCAGGAAATTCAAGGCCCTTTATAAAAAGGAAAAAGGCGAGGATTTCCCGCAGGATCCCAAGAAGCAGCTCATGGAGTCAATCAAGGCCGTGTTCAGGTCGTGGGATAATGAAAGGGCAATCATATACAGAAGGCTCAATGACATTCCCGGCGACATCGGAACGGCCGTAAATATACAGGAAATGGTTTATGGCAACATGGGCGAGGATTCAGGTACCGGGGTCGCCTTCACTCGCAACCCGTCGACGGGCGAAAAGAAGCTCATGGGCGAATTCCTGATGAATGCGCAGGGTGAGGATGTCGTGGCCGGCATCAGGACCCCCAAGGAGATTGACAAACTTAAGGAAACCAACCCCGCTGTCTATGCGCAGTTCATGGAGATAGCCGAAAAATTGGAAAGCCATTATCATGATATGCAGGATATTGAGTTCACCATTGAAAAAGGCAAGCTTTTCATGCTTCAGACAAGAAACGGAAAAAGAACGGCGAACGCAGCGCTCAAGATAGCGGTCGACCTTGTCAAAGAAGGCGTCCTTACCAAGGAAGAAGCCATTATGAAAGTTGATCCGAAGCAGCTGGATGCACTTCTGCACCCGACTTTCGCACCCTCAATGCTAAAGGATGCGCAACCTATTGCAAGCGGACTTCCCGCATCCCCCGGCGCAGCCACAGGTCAGGTGTATTTTACGGCGGACGATGCGGCGAATGCTTTCGAGGATGGAGTTAAGAATATAATACTGGTAAGATTGGAAACCTCGCCCGAGGATATAGAGGGCATGCATGTTTCACAGGGAATACTTACCGCAAGGGGCGGGATGACCAGCCATGCAGCGGTAGTTGCAAGGGGAATGGGAACCTGCTGCGTATCAGGCTGCGGCGAGCTTAAGATAAACGAGGAAGAAAAATTCTTCACGGTCAACGGGCACAGGTTTGAAGAGGGCTCATGGATATCGCTCGACGGCTCCACCGGCAAGGTCTATGGCAGCAAGCTGCCGACGATTGACCCGGAAGTCACCGGTGACTTTGCAGAGTTCATATCATGGGCCGATGAAATCAGGACCCTCAAGGTCCGCACCAATGCGGATACTCCGCAGGATTCCGCCACGGCGGTCAAATTCGGAGCAGAGGGAATCGGGCTTTGCAGAACCGAGCACATGTTCTTTGAAACCGACAGGATAAGGGCTTTTAGAAAAATGATACTGGCGGAAACCCTTGAGCAGAGGGAAGCGGCGCTCGCCGAAATCGAACCTCTCCAAAGGAAGGACTTTGAAGAAATATTCAAGGTCATGAAGGGATTCCCGGTTACCATAAGGTTCCTGGATCCGCCCCTGCATGAATTCCTCCCAAAGGAGAAAGAGGACATCGCGGAGCTTGCCGCTGAAATGAAAATACCCGTAAGCCAGCTTGAAGCCAAGATTTCAGACCTGCATGAGCAGAATCCTATGCTAGGACACAGGGGATGCCGGCTGGCCGTCACATATCCCGAAATAGCGATAATGCAGACGAAAGCAGTAATAAAGGCTGCCTTGAATGTCAATAAGGAAGGTGACTCCGTTGTTCCCGAAATAATGATTCCGCTGGTAGGGGACCTTGTCGAGTTCAAATACGTGAAAAACCTGGTGGTCACGACCGCCGACGAGATGATAGCAGCCAGCGGAGCCGACCTCAAGTACATGGTCGGAACGATGATTGAAATTCCAAGGGCGGCGCTGACCGCCGATGAAATTGCGACTGAAGCGGAATTCTTTTCATTCGGAACCAATGACCTGACTCAGATGACATATGGCCTAAGCAGGGATGATGCAGGCAAATTCCTCGACGATTACTATGCCAAGAAGATATACGAATCGGATCCTTTTGCAAGGCTGGACAGGAAAGGCGTAGGAAGCCTCGTCAAGACCGCGGTCAAACTGGGTAAAGAAACCAGGCCGGAAATAAAGCTTGGAATCTGCGGCGAGCACGGCGGGGATCCGTCATCCATAGAATTCTGCTATCAGGCAGGCCTCAACTATGTATCATGCTCACCGTACAGGGTGCCCATCGCAAGGCTTGCGGCCGCCCAGTCGGTAATAAAAAACAGATAATCAAACACTGATAAACAAAAGGGAGCGCAAGGGCGCTCCTTTTTTTTGACAA
Source organism: Clostridia bacterium (assembly GCA_046484775.1). Lineage (GTDB taxonomy): Bacteria > Bacillota > Clostridia > DUPQ01 > DUPQ01 > JAFGQE01. The sequence goes on from JAWOIG010000104.1 coordinate 23,402, forward strand.
TCAAAGGGTGCCCTAAAAAATAAAAAATATAATCCGTACATCAAGGCAAGTCGGAATACTAGTGCACCCTTTGAATCAACAAACATTCAAGGGCACCCTTTGATCGGTAAATATTTTTAAGGCACCCTTAGAATCAATGAAACGTTTTAGGGCACCCTTTAAATGAAAAAAATGTCTCTGGCGCCCGTTGGTCCAATAAAATATTCAGGGCACCCTTTGATTGCAAGAGACTAGCAAGCCTTTTGAATTGAGCACATTTGAAATAGATACCCTGATAGAAATAATTATAAGGGTGCCCTAAAAAAAGTGCAAAATGCAATGCAAGCATATTGCTTTGCCGTTGTACGGGGACGTCAGTCGGATCTGAATCGAAACCGCTCGCTGAATATATTGGCTATTATTCCGGCCAGTACAAGAATTGCCCCGGCCATTGCAAAAGCCGTAGGGATTTCATGGATGAAGATCAGAACCCAAATGGGGTTCATTAGAGGCTCGATAAGGCATATGAGCGAGGTGTCGAGCGGCGAGATGTTCTTAAGGGATTTTATGTAGAAGATGTAACCGACGCCGATTTGAAAAGCGCCGAGGAACAATATTCCGATGATTCCCATGAGGTCGAGCGACATGGTTGTTTCTGCGATTCCACCCACAAAGGGGAGGGCCAGTAGGAAAGTGGCAAGGTTTATCATGGAAATCAAGCCAGGCCCGGTGGCGCCGTGATCCATGGCGGACAGGTGCGCAACGCCGGCAAAAGAGATACCGGATGACAGCGCCAGCATGTTGCCGATTATATTGGTTCCGGAATTAGGCTCGAAAAGGAAAATTATTATTCCGGCGGCCACCAATATTACAGGGATCATCTTGCGCCGGTCGAAGCTCTTTTTTTTAAAAGAATAAAAGATGTACAGCCATATAGGCGTCGTATATTGAAGGATTATCGCATTAGCCGCTGTGGTCAGTTTGGTTGCCATGACAAATCCAATGAGAGTATACGCATAGCAGAGTATAAGCAGCACCAGCTCCTTGCTCCATTTCAGTTTACGCGGCCTGACGAATGGAAGGAAAAATAGACCGGCGACAAGCGAACGGCCGGCGGCGATATAAATCCCGGGAGCATCCACGAGCTTAATAAAAACACCGCCGGTGCTCCAAATCAGAGCGGCTGCGGCGGCGAAGATGATGCCTTTCCTTCTGTCCACTATTTTACCTCGAACGTCCAGCCGAATTCGTCCGGCAGGCGGCCTGACTGAATTCCCGTCAGCGTATCATAAAGCATGGATGTAACCGTGCCGATCCTTCCGTTGTTGATTGAATAATTACTGCCTTTGTATAAAAGTTCGCCGATGGGTGATATGACCGCGGCGGTTCCCGTACCGAAGCTTTCCTCCAAAGTGCCGGTTTTATGCGCATGCAGGATTTCGTCAATTGAAAGCGCACGTTCCTCGACATCGTATCCGTGTTTACTCAACAATTCTATAGACGACATTCGTGTTATGCCGGGTAGAATGCTGCCCGAGAGTGCGGGAGTTATGATCTTCCCTCCGATTTTAAAGAAAACATTCATGGAGCCGACTTCCTCGACATATTTTCGATGGATTCCGTCAAGCCAAAGCACCTGAATGCACCCGAGCTTCTCGGCCTTGTCCTGGGCCTTCAGGCTGGCCGCATAATTCCCCATGGTCTTCGCTTCGCCTGTGCCTCCCGCGACAGCCCTGACATATTCATCCTCGACAAGTATCTTGATGGGATTGATTCCCGTGGGGTAGTAGTTTCCCACAGGGCCCAGGATAATAATGAACATATATGTGCGTGAGGGATGAACACCAAGGAACGGGTCCGTGGCAATTATAAAGGGGCGGATGTAAAGCGATGTGCCTTCGGCTGATGGTATCCAGTCTTTCTCCAGCCGAACCAATTCCGTTATGGCTTCAAGAATGTCGTTTTCATCAAGCGGCGGTATGCATGTTCTGTCGCACGAATTGTTAAGACGCCTTGCATTTTCATCCGGCCGGAAAAGGAGCACCCTTCCATCGGGCGAACGATAAGCCTTAAGACCCTCGAATATGCCCTGCCCATAATGCAGCACGCATGTCGATGGATCGAGCGGGATGGGGGAGTAAGGAACGATCTTGGGGTCGTACCACCCGCGGCCCGCATCGTAATCCATAATGAACATATAGTCTGTGGTGAGTTTGCCGAAGCCAAGCCCTTCGGATGAAGGCTTGGGTTTCAGCCTGCCGGACTTTGTAAAGGATATATTCATATTCGCACCCCTTGTATTAATAATGACTAAAATATATTATACTAAAATAGACCGGATAATACAAAGCATTGGAGATAAAATGTACGCATACCTACCGGATTATATAGCCAAGAGCATATTTGAAATGGATCTTGAAAAACTCAGGGATGCCGGCGTAAGGGGTATAGCCGTCGACATAGACAACACACTGGTTCCAATGAAGACAAGGCACCCGGGACCGGAAGCGGCCGAATGGATTGAAAAGGTAAAGGGCATTGGCTTCAAGGTCTGCATTCTATCGAATTCAAGGAAGCACAGAACGCGGCTTTTCATGGATAAACTTGGAATACACGGGATAGGACTGGCGAACAAACCCGGACGCAGGGGTTACCGCAGTGCGGCCGAACACATGGGGCTTTCCCACGGCGAATGTGCGATTCTGGGCGACCAGCTCTTTACCGATATAAAGGGCGGGGTAAGAGCCGGATTTGTGACCGTGTTTACCGAATACCTTGACAGCAATGAAATCCTTTGGGTAAGATTGAAAAGGAAATTCGAGCGAAAGCTCATAAAAAAACACATGGATGGAATAAAAAGGATATGATACGCTTCGGTCCCGCCGGGAACTCCGAATCCTTTTATAATGAAGGATATAAAAATACGCATGAGGCATTCAAGTGGCTGGAAGCCATGGGTCTCGATGCATATGAGTACCAGTGCGGAAGAGGCGTCTTTCTCAAACAGGATACGGCTGAAAAAATAGGGGATGAAGCAAAGGCGCACGGAGTGGCCCTGAGCCTTCATGCCCCGTACTATATAAACCTTGCCGGCACCGATAATGAAAAATTGGAAAAAAGCCTGGCACATATTGAGAAATCAATTGAAGCGGCCCAATGGATGGGCGCTCGAAGAGTGGTCGTGCATCCCGGGGGAACAGGCAAGGACAGCAGGCATGCAGCCATGAAAAGAGCCATGCGGGTTTTTGAGGAGATCATGAAGAGCATGCCCGGCAGCGGGATGCTATCGCCGGAGCTGATGGGCAAGATAAACCAGCTGGGCAATCTGGATGAGATAATCGAATTCTGTTCGGTCGACGACGCAATAATTCCCACATTGGATTTCGGGCATCTGAATTCCAGGGGAAACGGCTCCTTGAACTCATCGGAAGAATTTGAAAGGGTTATATTGAGGCTTGCCGACGGCATAGGCTGGGACAGGACGAGGTTGCTGCATGTCCATTTCAGCAGGATTGAATACACGGCAAAAGGCGGGGAAAAAAGACACTGGACCATGGCGGACAAGCAGTACGGGCCCGAATTCGACCATTTCATACCCATATTGATCAAACACCGCATGGAGCCGGTAATAATTTCCGAATCCAGCGGAACCATGGCGGAGGATGCCGCGCTGATGAAAAGGAGGTATTTCGATGCAGTTGATCGTAATAAACGGGCCAAATCTGAATAAACTGGGAATCAGGGATCCCGAACAATACGGCCGGGGCACATACATGGATCTCATGAGCTTGATAGAGGGCAAATGCACGGAGAAGATATCCATCAGATGTTTCCAGAGCAACAGCGAGGGCAGGATAATAGATATGATACAGCAGGCGGGGGAAGAGTATGACGGGCTTGTTATCAATCCGGGCGCCTACTCGCATTACAGCTACGCGATCATGGATGCGCTGGCCGACGCTCCGATTCCAAAGGTCGAGGTGCACATCTCGGATGTCCTGAACAGGGAGGATTTCCGAAGGAATCTTGTGACTGCAAAAGTCTGCGACAAGGTCATATCGGGCAGGGGATTCGAAGGTTATATCGAAGCGATAGATTATCTGACTGGAGTATTGAATGGAAACCAACGCGTTTGACGGCAACGTTGTCATTACAGGATGCGCATCAAAGGATGAATTCATAAGGATGCCCTTGAGTGTAGTTTCGAAAGTCGAAAGGCTGGAGGAACTGAATACGAACACATCCGGAATACGGGTCCGGTTTGAAACTGACAGCCGGACCATGACGCTTAAAGCCGGACTTGGAAAAGTTTCCGAGTACATGCACATGCCGGTCAGCGCGGCCAGCGGATTCGATATATATGTCAATAATATATTCCGGACGAATGCGAAGCCGCAGTTCAACGGCACGTCGATCAATGAAGCAATCGATATCCATGGCAACGGCAAAACAAATGTTATAGACATCTATTTCCCATTGTACAACTCTGTTTTATCTTTTTTTATTGATCTGGAAAAGGGTGCCCTTAAAAAAAGGCATTCTGACAGCAAAAAACCTTTGCTTTTCTACGGCTCATCGATCACCCAGGGCGCCTGCGCCTCAAGGCCGGGGAATTCATATGCAAATATGCTTTCACAAATGCTGGAACATCCTGTTCATAACCTGGGATTTTCAGGTAACGCGAGAGGTGACATACAGATTGCGGAATATATATCAACATTGGACATTTCCGCGTTTGTTTACGATTACGACCATAATGCAGGGGATACGGAGTGGCTTGCAGCTACCCATGGGCCGTTTTTCAGGATAATCCGTGCAGCACAACCGAATCTTCCGGTCGTGATGATGAGCCGGCCCGGATATGAACGCTGGATTGATACCGCAAGGCGGAATACGGCGGTTGTAATGACAACATATCTCGAGGCTTTGAAGGCCGGTGATGAAAATGTATACTTCATCGACGGCCGCACTTTGTTCGGAAGCTCGGGGCGGGACAGGTGCTCCGTGGATGGAACCCACCCGAACGACATTGGTTTTCTTAGAATGGCGGAAACGCTGTACCCATATCTGAAAGATATTTTGGAGGTTTGATATGAAGGATCGGATCAGCAGGCTCAGGAAGGTTCTGAAGGACAAGAATCTGGGTGTGGCGGTAATAACGTCAAGGCCAAACACGCTCTATTTTTCCGGATTCAGCGGGAGCTCGTCGGTTATTATAGTCAGTGCTGAAGAGGCATACTTCGCAACGGATTTCAGGTATATAGAGCACGCCAGGGAGCTGTGCGGCGAAATCATGACCGTTGAAATGTTCAACACATCCGCGGATGAGCACATGACCGGCAGGATAAATGAAATGGGAATCGCTACGGTAGGCTTCGAGGAATCCGATGTGTCGCAGGGCAGGTATGCCGACTGGACGGCGAAGATGCAGGGCGTAGCATTTGCAGGCATACAGTCAGAGGTGGATACGCTTAGGATTATAAAGGATGATAATGAGATAAAGCTGATCCAAAAAGCCGTGGACATTGCCGACGGTGCATTCAGCCACATATTGAAATATATAAAGCCAGGGGTGCGTGAATTTGAAATTGCCGCCGAGATTGAATTCTATATGCGAAGGAACGGGGCAAGCGCCCCGGCATTTGAAACAATCGTCGCATCAGGCAAGCGTTCAAGCCTGCCGCACGGACATTCGAGCGGCAAGGTCATCGAGGCGGGCGATCCGGTGACCATGGATTTCGGCGCTCTTGTCAACGGTTATTGTTCCGACATGACCAGGACGGTCTTTGCAGGGAAACCCGACGACAAGATGATGGACATTTACAATGTAGTTCTGGATGCGCAGATGACTTCGGAAAAAGGCGTTCATGCGGGCAGGACCGGGTTCGAGGTCGACAAGATTTCCAGGGATATAATATATGGGGCCGGTTACGAAGGCTGCTATGGCCATGGATTGGGCCATGGCGTAGGCATAATGGTTCATGAAAGCCCGAGGCTTTCCGAAAAGAGTACGACAATGCTGGAAAACGGCATGGTGGTGACAGTTGAACCGGGCATCTATGTGGCAAACTATGGCGGCGTCAGGATAGAGGACATGGTGGTGGTGCACGGCAAAAAGCCGATCGTGCTCACGAAATCAACAAAGGAAATGATTATCCTCTGAAATCAATGAGTGCCGTGGTTTTGCAGGGGCATTGCAGTGTCTTTTTCCGGAACCCGTTAGGAATCACTTGGATTCAAGGCGTTTTGATATTATGCGGGCGACGTGGATTCCGCTCGCCCCGGCCTGCGACAGACCTCGGGTAATGCCGGCGCCGTCGCCTATGGCAAACATGTTTTTTACGGCCGTTTCAAGATTATTGTCAAGCTCGATTCTCGAACTGTAGAACTTCACCTCCACGCCATAAAGCAACGTGTCGTCGTTGGCAATCCCCGGAGCAATCTTTTCAAGGGCATATATCATCTCGATGATATTGTCCAGATGACGCTTGGTGAGCACAAGGCTGAGGTCGCCGGGCGTTGCCTTCATAGTCGGTGTCGTGAAACTCTGTTCCATCCTGTGCTCGGTGGACCTGCGGCCCTTTATGAGGTCGCCGAAACGCTGTATCAGAACCCCTCCGCCGAGCATATTTGACAGCGATGCAATTCTTTTCCCATATTGGTAGGGCTGGTCGAACGGATAGGTGAAACGGTTGCTTACAAGCAATGCGAAATTAGTGTTCTCGCTGCGCAGCTTCGGGTCGGAATAACTGTGGCCGTTGACAGTGACGATTCCGTCAACGTTTTCCGCAACGACATGACCATACGGATTCATGCAGAAAGTCCGCACAACATCGCCGTATTGCTTGGTCCTGTACAGGAGCTTGGCTTCATAGACCACATCGGTAATATGTTCGAAAATACGTGCGGGCAGCTCCACTCGAACACCTATGTCGACCTGGTTGTTGATGAGCTTGAGGCCGAGTTCCGAGCAATTGCCGGCGAACCACTCGGCGCCGGAGCGCCCTGGCGCGGCAATGAGATAATCGCATTCAATGGTTTCCCCGCCGTTTATAGTCAGCCGGAAACATTCGCCGAGCCTTTCGATTTTATTGACCTGGGTGTCGCATTTCAAAGTAATATTTTCATTCAGATATTCGTATTGTTTTATAAGTATTTCCAGATTTATTTCGGTCCCAAGGTGCTTTACCTGCGCCTTCAGAAGGTGAAGGTCATTCTCCAGCGCTTTCTTGTCAAGCAGACGGGCTTCGGGCGTATCCGTTGAATATCTTTTTTCGGTTGCACCGAAACTTACATTTATTGAATCGACATACTCTATGAGGTCGAGTATGGTTTTATCGGGAAGGTACTCGTTGAGCCAGCCTCCGAACTGTGTCGTGAAGTTGAACTTCCCGTCGGAATAAGCGCCAGCACCGCCGAAACCCTGCATGATGAAGCAGGACTCGCAGTTTATGCATCTTTCGACCTTGTGCTCGATGATGGGGCATTTCCTCTTGAGAATGGATTTGCCTTTCTCCATCATTATTATATTCGCGCCGGGATTGAGTTCATTCAGCTCATATGCCGCAAATATTCCTGAGGGACCGCCGCCAATGATCGCAACATCATATTTTTTCATAAGTTCCCGCCTGTATTAAATCCACTGTAGATTATATCATATCGGCGATGATAAAGGACATGGCATCCGGCAGATGTGCGTGATTGAAATATCCCGCTGCATGGTATAGAATCGAATAATCAGGGGGATGTTATGGATATATTAAAGAAACGCATACTGGAGGACGGTCTTGTTCTCGAAGGCAATATACTTAAAGTGGACAACTTTCTCAACCATCAGATAGATGTGGGACTGCTTGATGAAATGGCGCATGAATTCCACCGTTTGTTCAGCGGAGAGAAAATTACGAAGATCCTTACTGTTGAATCATCGGGCATTTCCGTGGCATGCGCCGTAGGGAGGGTGTTCGGCGTTCCCGTGCTGTTTGCCAAAAAGGGCAATTCGCGCACGCTGAGCGAATCGACCTACCGGGAGGAGTCGTATTCATTCACCAAAAAGGAATCCTATGTGATGAACGTGTCGAAAAAATATCTGTCCGACGCAGACACTATACTGATTATAGATGACTTTTTGGCCAATGGCCTCGCAATCGACGCTCTTCTTGGGATAATAACCCAGTCCGGTGCCAGACTGGCCGGCGTCGGAATCGTAATCGAAAAAGCCTTCCAGCTAGGCGGCAAAAAGCTAAGGGAGAAAAACATCAGATTGGAAAGCCTTGCAATCATAGCATCAATGGCCAACGGAAAGATAACCTTCAAGGAATAAAAATTCAAAGGGTGCCCTAAAAAAATGATGAACTGAAAAATTCAAAGGGTGCCCTAAAAAAACGACGAACTGAATAATTCAAAGGGTGCCCTAAAAAAACGACGAACTGAATAATTCAAAGGGTGCCCTAAAAAAACGACGAACTGAAT
>JAWOIG010000145.1:0-21830 GCA_046484775.1 Clostridia bacterium
CTTCATCCATGTGGAATTTCCGCATGCCGAATGTTTTCTCAAGCCGGTCCTTGTCCGCTCCCGCCATGCATACATACAGATGCGGAGATTCCGGTTCCCAAGCACAAAACCCCTCCATGCCGACCGTATATTTATAATAATTGAGTCCGAAACCCGCCATCTCCGGCTTATTAATTTCCATGCCAATTCCGCCGGTGAAATTATATGGATAAATGCTTGCCCTGATATTAACAAGGCTGTTTTTCTCATTCCCGCTGAAAACCTCCAGATTTATCTCAGCCGTCCCCTTGTCGATATCAGGCCGGATGAAGATGTCGTTTATATGTACATTCTTCCTGTATTCGATATACACCTTGTCAAAAATACCTCCGCCTGCAGGACAATGGTGCCAGCCCTCCTGCGAATCGTCCCATCCGGGTCCTGTCGCCGCATACAGCTTGTCGCCGTTTATCTGCATGTCGCCGTTGCCGATAGTCGGAATGTCGTTTCGAACAGTTACCTCAAGGGTGTTTTTCCTTTCGATTATTTTGGTGATGTCAAATTCAAAAGGAGCAAAGAATCCCTCGTGGCTTCCCGCCCTATGTCCGTTCACATCGACATCGGCATAATAATCAACGCCTTTGAATACAATGAATACCCTTTCATCCTCTTCAGGTATCCGAAGATCGACCTCCGTTGCATATATTGCCGTCCATCTCCCCGTCGGGCCTGTGTAATGCGGTATTTCTACCGGAATTTCTTCCTTGTTTTCAAATGCAAATGAAAATCGGTCGATGGCCACGCGCTCCCGTGCTTTTTCGGCGGGCATGCATTTTCTTTTTGTGAACGGTTTGAATTTTTTCTTGAGCTCATTAAGCTCCCTTTGATAAAGACGGTTTTTTTCATCATATGTCTTTTCTGTTATTGCCGCGCATCCATATTTGCATTCCGCAAATATAGCCGTTTGTTTTTCCGGCGGCTTGATTTCCGCAAGGGCTCCCTTTCTATTCGTCATGCCGCCTGCGGCAATCCCGGCAAACACATCTTTGCTTACAGTCATAATCACCCCGAAACTTTTACTTCCAGATAATAATACCAAAAAATCCGCGCCGATTCTTGCTTTCGGCGAAAGGATTTTCAGTTAATAAATATCCACCCCGGTTGAATCGCCGTATAAAAAAAGGCCGTCTTTTTCAGACAGCCCTTCCTCATGTGTTCTTTTAAGGGAATATGCCCCTGATTTTCTTGGCGTCCACCAGCCGGTCCAGCGCAACTATGTATGCCCCCATCCTCATAGTTGTTTTCAGTTCATGCATTTTTTCCCAGACTTCATTGAAAGCCCTTATCAAAATCTTTTCAAGGGTTCTGTTTACCTCGTCAAAATCCCATGTCAGCGATTGAATGTTCTGGACCCATTCGAAATATGAAACAACAACCCCGCCTGCATTAGCCAGTATGTCGGGCACCACCATCGCCCCCCTGGCATTCAATATCCTGTCCGCCTCAACCGTTGTAGGGCCGTTCGCACCTTCCACTATTATGCTTGCCTTGATATCATTCGCCAGAGCTTCGTTTATCTGGTTTTCCATGGCGGCCGGGACAAGGACATATGCATCACAGGTAAGCAGTTCATCATTTGAAATATACTCGAAGTCGCCGTTTTCATAATCCTTGAGAAGACCGCCTCCGTCCACGAAGTCCATTATTTTAGGTATATCCAGTCCCTTTTTATTTAATACTCCCCCCGAAACATCACTGATGGCGATTACTTTCATTCCTTCCTTGTGCAGCAATCTTGCCGCTACCCCGCCGACTTTTCCAGCGCCCTGTATTGCGACCGTCGTATTGTGAACCGGGGTTCCCATCCTGTGGAGTATTTCCTTCGTGATAAGCATAACGCCCCTGCCCGTGGCTTCGCTTCTACCGACGGATCCGCCGATTCCCACCGGTTTTCCCGTGACCACACCGGGCACGGTATACCCCTTGAACATGCTGTATGTATCCATTATCCAGCCCATAATTTCCGCATCTGTATTTATATCCGGTGCCGGGATGTCTCTTTCGGGGCCGATAAGCGGAAGTATCATTGCCGTATATCTTCTGGTCATTCTCTTCAATTCAGCCCTTGATAGTTTCTTGGGATCAACTATCACGGCGCCTTTGCCGCCGCCGTATGGTATGTTGACCACCGCACATTTGAAAGTCATCCATGCCGCAAGTGCCTTGACTTCGTCAATATCCGCATCCGGGTGAAACCTTATTCCCCCCTTGCAGGGACCCCTTGTGCTGGAATGCTGAACCCTGTATCCTTCGAATACCTTTACCGTTCCATTATCCATTTCCACCGGTACCGCTACCTTCAGTTCCCGCTCGGGATATTTAATCGCTTCATAATCAGATTTCTCGAGTCCCAGAATCTGCGCGGCCGCTTCCACCGTCTCTAAAAAATTGTCATACGGATTATATTCTTTCACCACAAATACCTCCCCATCTATGCCTGATTATATTTTACTCCCAAATTATGCACATAACTTATACCCGATGTTAATCTTCTTAGCATTTTGGATTTTTTATAGCTTGAAATCATTCCATTTCCCTGAGCCTGTCCCTGGCGTTGCCGACAAGCGATGAATTTGGATAACCGCTTATCAAAAGGTTGTAAAGCTCCCTCGCCTTTTCAAAATCACCTAGCTTCTGGTATGCCTTCCCCGTATAGTAAAGCAAGCCGGTTGTGTTTGTAAAAGAAGGTATATTCCTTTGTATATGCTCATACAGTTCTATAGCTTTTGCAGCGTTGCCAAGTTCGAAATATGATATGCCCATAATATAATAGCAGCGCCCAAGCTCCCCGAAATCCGGGTTGTATTGTTCGACTTTAACCAAATTGTCAATCGCACCCTGATACTCCTGCTGGTTGTACAGGTTAAGACCTATAGTATAGATGCTGTCAGCCGCCATTCCCATGGCATTTCTATAAACTTCATCATATAAAGTCCTGTCGCCGCCAATGTAATCAACGGCATCAAGCCCCCGTACAATGTCGGCGCTCTGCACATACTGACCATTTTCAAAATACGCCGCAGCTTTGTAAAGATTCAAAAGGCCCTCCAACCGATCATTTTCCGCCTCAAGTTGTGTTATTCTTTCCTTGTCGCCCGCAGAATCTCCCATGGCGGTCTGTGTCTCGGCCTCACTGGCCGCAAGGTTTGCTTCAAGCTGGTCTATTCTTTCATTAAGTATGTTGACTTCCTCCTGGGAATATGTTGCTGCGGACGGTTTGTTTTCATCCTCCGGTTTTTCCGCAAGTTTAAAAATAATTATGCTTAACAAGACTGTTATGGCGATTGTAAGAAGAACCATGATGACTTTCAATAGAACCCGCGGCTTTACATTCAGCCTCTGGGGAAGAGTTTTTCCTGTTGACAAGCGGCTTTTGGTAACAGTGTCCCTCCCGCGGATATTTTCATAGACCTTGTCCCCTATGCTTTTAGAATATTCATATTCATTTATCCGTGCATACAGTCGGGACGCTTCTTCAAAATCCGGAGAAAGCGCCATGACTTTTTTCAACTTGATGGCGGCTATGTCAACATTACCTTCAAGAATGTTTCCGACCGCATCGTTATAATATTCTACTGCGATCTTTTCATTCTTGAAAATCTGGACATCAGATTGCTTTATCCTCTCCAGATCCACCTTTTTGAGATCCTTGAGGATATCATTGAACTCCACCAAACCGTTCCCTCACAAATCTTTTTACATCACCAATATAGTAAAGCGAGCCGGTTGTACATACAATCCCATTTTCGCCCGCCATTTCCAGTGCTTTCTCCATCGCCTTTTCAATTGTATCACCCACGGAAACATTAGTACAATGCCTGCGTACGGTTTCAAGCAGCACTTCCGCGTCAAGGGCCCTGTGCCAGTTCGGCCGTACAGTGACAACCCCCGCCGCACCCGGAATGATGGCGGCCGCCATTCTTTCATAATCCTTGTCCTTCATGACGCCCATTACAAAAATTATCCTTTTTCCGGGAAATATTTCATCCAGCGCTTTTCTCAGCACACCGGCGCCCTCGGGATTGTGTGTCGCATCGCATATGATCATAGGATCTTCGCTGATAATCTCAATCCTGCCCGGCCATCTGGTGTCTGCAAGTCCCTTCCGTATATCATCCCCGCTTATGTCAAATCCGTTTCCAACAAGAACCTCCGCGGCTTCGACTGCAACACACGCATTGTTAATCTGGTGTCTGCCAAGCATTTTAATTCTAAGTCCCTCATAATTCTTGTAATTGAATACATATCCCCTTTCAAAAGGAACCGCATCGGATATTGAAGCGAAGTCTGTCTCAACAACCTTTGAATTCCTTTCAATACCCGTCTGCCTTATTACATTTTCGGCTTCCTGCGGCAAATTGCCGTAAATTACGACAGGCCGCCCGTTTTTGATAATTCCGGCCTTTTCATATGCAATCTTCCCCAGGGTGTCCCCGAGGATCGCCATGTGGTCGAATCCAATCGTAGTTATGACAGATACCACCGGATCTTCTATAACATTTGTGGAGTCAAGCCTTCCTCCCAGTCCTGTTTCCAAAACAACGGCATCACATCCGGCATCCTTGAAATACATGAAGGCAATGGCCGTATTGAGTTCAAAGAAAGTCGGGTGGTTCATTCCGCTGTCCGTCATGACCTTGATTTTTTCCTTAAGCAGTCCGACATATTCAATCAGATTTTCATCAGGTATATTTTTCAGGTCAACCTGGATACGCTCGGTAAACTTTTCAATATACGGAGAGGTGAAAAGACCTGTTCGGTAACCCGACGCCATCAAAATGCCTGTTATGTAGGCGCATACCGACCCTTTTCCATTCGTGCCGGCAACGTGCACAATCTTCATATTCTTCTGAGGATTGCCGAGCAACCCAAGAAGATTCCTAATGTTTTCAAGCCCAAGCTTGCTGCCGAAAACCGCCGCCGAGTTGATGAATTCAACCGCCTCGTTATAGTTCATTGTTCGCTCCATGGCATTTCTTGTATTTTTTCCCGCTTCCGCAAGGGCATGGGTCGTTTCTTCCGACTTTCACCGCGCTTTTTTGCCTTAGCAGGCTCTTTGAGTCATGCGATGTGTTTATGTTCATAACATGCTCCCTGGGTTTGATTTCCTCCGGTCGGCTTGCGCGTATGCCCAGAATAAATTTTGCGGCGCTTTCGCGTATGTTGGTATTCATTTCCTCAAACATTTCAAATCCCTCGAACTTGAACTCCACTACCGGATCCCGCTGTCCGAAGGCCCTGAGGCCTATTCCCTGGCGAAGCTGGTCCATGGCATCGATATGATCCATCCATTTATCATCGACAACCCTCAGCAATATCACGCGTTCGGCTTCCCTCATGGTTTTTCCCGTCAGTTCCTTTTCCTTGGCCTCGTATTTCTCCAGTATATTATTGAAGATTGCATCGGTAAATTCAGCGGGTGAACGGCCTTGTCTCTGTTCATCCGTAAACTCAATGGGATTTTCCGACGGGAAAGTCGTATTCAGGAAAGCCAGTATGCTGAACCAATCCCACTTCACGGAATTCACTTCTTCGTAGCAGTATGTTCCCACCGTTGAATCAACGATGCTTCTGATCATTCCGATATAAATCTCCCGGAGATTTTCGCCGTCTAGTACTTTTTTCCTCTGGCTGTAAATAACTTCCCTCTGTTTATTCATGACGTCGTCATACTGAAGCACATGCTTCCTTATGTTGAAGTTCTTGCCCTCGACCCTTTTCTGAGCACTTTCAATCGCATTTGAAAGCATTTTGTGCTCAATGGGAACATCCTCGGGAAGACCAAGGGCATTTACTATATTGGTAAGCCTGTCCTGGCCGAAAAGCCTCATCAGATCATCTTCAAGCGATATGAAGAATTTTGATTTTCCCGGATCCCCCTGCCTTCCGCTCCTGCCCCTTAGCTGGTTGTCTATCCTCCTGGATTCGTGCCTTTCCGTGCCTATGATATAAAGACCGCCGGAATCAATGACGGTTTGCTTGTCAATTACAAGATTCGCCTTGAATTCCTTTTCGATCGTCCTGAATCTATTCCTGGCATCAAGCACCACCGGATCCGTGGTCTCATTGAACCCCGTCGCTTGTATAAGTGTATGTTCCTCAATTCCTTCGCGGCGGAGTTTTTGAAGAGCCATGAACTCGGAATTCCCCCCAAGCATGATATCGGTTCCCCTGCCGGCCATGTTGGTTGCAATCGTGACTGCCCCGACCCTTCCTGCCTGCGCGACTATCTCGGCCTCGCGTTCATGGTACTTTGCATTGAGCACCTCGTGCTTGATTCCCCTTCTTCTGAGAAGCGTGCTTAGAAATTCGGATGTTTCAATCGATATGGTTCCTATAAGTACGGGTTGATTCCGCTGATGGGCTTCCTCCACTTCGGCAAGCACCGCCTCGAACTTTCCTTTTTGTGCTTTATAGACGGCATCCTGCGCATCAAATCTTATCATTGGTTTATTGGTTGGAATCTCAATTACATCAAGTCCGTATATTTCACGGAATTCCTCTTCCTCCGTGAGTGCGGTTCCCGTCATACCGGACAGTTTTTCATACATTCTGAAATAATTCTGGAAAGTAATCGTTGCAAGAGTCTTGCTTTCCCTTTCGACTTTGACTCCTTCCTTGGCTTCTATTGCCTGATGGAGTCCGTTGGAATAGCGTCTGCCATACATCATTCTTCCCGTGAATTCATCTATGATTATGATTTCATTGTCCTTTACGACATATTCCTTTTCCTTCTTCATTGTTCCATGGGCTTTCAAGGCCTGGTTTATATGGTGCATCAGCGTCATGTTCTCCGGATCGGCAAGACCGCTGACGCCGAAATATCTTTCAGCCCTGGCCATTCCTTTTTCAGTAAGGGTTGCACTTCCCGCTTTTTCGTCGACTATATAATCGACGTCATAATCTTCCTCTTCCTTCTTATCATCGGTTTCGGCGAATACTTTTTTTGACAGGGATCGCGCGAAGGCGTTGGCCTTTTCATACATATCCGTGGACTTCTCGCCGGGTCCTGATATTATCAATGGAGTTCTTGCCTCATCGATCAATATACTGTCAACTTCATCGATTATTGCGTATACATGGCCCCTTTGAACCATGTTTTGTTTATAAATGACCATATTGTCGCGCAGGTAGTCAAACCCGAACTCATTGTTTGTTCCATATGTTATATCGCATTTATACGCATCGCGTCTCTGGTCGTTTGTAATGCCGTGTATTATTATGCCGGTCGACAATCCCAAAAAGCCGTATACCTTGCCCATCATCTCGCCCTGGTACGATGCCAGGTAGTCGTTGACGGTTACCAGATGAGCTCCTAATCCGCCAAGCGCATTCAGGTAAAGTGGGAAAGTCGCCATAAGCGTCTTTCCTTCGCCCGTTTTCATTTCCGCTATTCTTCCCTGGTGTATTACGATTGCCCCGATTAACTGCGTTCGAAATGCTCTTTGGCCAAGAACCCTTACGGCGGCTTCCCTGACCGTCGCAAAGGCTTCGGGTAGCAAATCGTCCATTGTTTCGCCTGACTCAAGTCTTTTCTTGTATGTTTCAGTGCATGCCCGCAGGCCATGGTCGTCCATGGCTTTCATTTTATCTTCATAAGATTCAATCTGATCGACTATCGGAATTATTCTCTTTAGTTCTCTGTCGCTGTATGTTCCCATTATTTTTTCAAAAATTTTAATCACTATTCTTTTTCTCCATATTTTTCAGCCAATCTTTTCAGTATTAAGGTATATCCATCAGCTCCGTAATGAAGGCATCTGTTCACCCTGCTGATGGTAGCCGTGCTGGCACCGGTGCTTTCCGAGATTTCCGAGTATGTGCTGCCGGATTCCAGCATCTGGGCCACTTCAAGCCTCTGGGCAATGGCGTTCAGTTCGCTGACCGTACAGATATCCTCAAAAAACATGTAGCATTCCTCGGCGCTTCTGAGTTCCAGGACCGCCCTGAATAATTTATCTATGTGCTCATTTTTAATCTTGCCGTTCATCAAATCCTCCGGCAGCAGGGGTTCGTGCAGCGCCCTGCCGAATCAATGGTTATTTCAAACTGATTATATCATAATTCATTTGATGGACGCCAAGCGGTTGACAGCGTGGGAAGCCATTAGAATTCCGGCTGCCGCCGGCACATAAGCTGTGCTGGCAGGAACTCTTCTGCCGTCATTGTTAATCGGAAGGCTTTCTCCCCTGAGAAGCGGAGTTTCATCAGACCAAACCACCTCCAGCGATTTTATATTTCTTTTTTTTAAGCTCTGCCTGATTATTCTCGCCAAGGGATCCGTCGTGGTTTCATATATATCTGAAATTCTTAATCTTTCGGGTTGAACCTTATTCCCGGTTCCCATGCAGCTGATAATTGGTATTTCCATTTTATGCGCGAATTCGATAAGCGTAATCTTGGATTCCACTGAATCTATCGCATCCAAAATATAATCTATTTTACCGGTGATGCAATTCTCTATATTGCCTGCATCAATGAACATCCTGCTCTCAATTATTCTCACAATGGGGTTTATATCCGCGGCTCTTTCCGCCGCCGCCTCTGTCTTGAATTTTCCAATGGTGGATTGAAGGGCAAGCAGCTGCCTGTTGATGTTGGTTTCGTCGATTTTTGCATAATCAACCACATGGACGCAGCCGATGCCGGATCTGACGATTGCCTCGAAGGCATATGATCCCACCCCTCCGAGACCAAAAACAAATATAGTGCTGTTTGCCAGTTTTTCCATCGCCCCTGCGCCCAGCAGACACTTAGTCCTTGAAAATATTCCCTCACTCATTTTCAAGCTCCCGTACTAGTTCCATAAAATCCCGTGGCGGTTCCTTTTCAAATTCCATATATATGCCGGTTACCGGATGCCTGAAACCAAGGTTCGCGGCATGCAGGGCCTGCCCCGAGATTGAATGTTCCCGGTCTGCCTTTCCATATACCGCATCTCCAATTATGGGGTGTCCAATGTACGCCATGTGAACCCTTATCTGATGAGTCCTTCCTGTTTCAAGTTTGGCTCTTATCATCGTCGCATTTCTGTATCTTTCCAATACAGTAAAACCGGTTACCGCCCTTTTACCGTTTCTTGTATTCACGGACATCTTTTTTCTGTCTACCGTATGCCGTCCTATCGGTGCGTCTATCCTTGCACCGTTTTCGCTTACGACACCCTTGACCAAGGCCAGGTATTCCCGTGAAATATCATGAACCGAAAACATCCTGCCAAGCTCCCTGTGGGCTGAGTCCGTCTTTGCGACCACGAGTATTCCCGAGGTATCCTTGTCTATCCTGTGGACGATTCCCGGCCGTTCGATTCCATTGATCGAGGAAAGCCTGCCTTTGCAATGATGCAGAAGGGCGTTTACAAGAGTTCCTTCATAATTGCCCGGAGCCGGGTGCACTACCATTCCCCTCTCTTTATTTACGACTATTATATCGTCGTCCTCATAAAGTATCTCAATGGGGATATCCTGAGGAACCGCTTCATGTTTTTTCGTTTCCGGAACATTGACGGTTATTCCATCGCCTTCCCTTGTCCTGTACCCCGCTTTCACGGGAAATCCGTTTACAAGGATCCTGTCTTCTGCGATGAGTTTCTGTATGTACGACCGTGACATGTCGTCCATTGCTTCGGAAAGGTAGAGGTCGAGCCTTGTCCCTTCCGCATCACAGAAAAAAGTGATTTCATCATTCATTCCCGCCACCTGCTTTTTCTTCCGCTTCCTCCGGTGTCGCGATTGTCTTTTCCGGTTCCTTATAGAAGAATATTATATAGACTACAAGCACTGCCGTTCCCATGGTGACCATGATGTCGGCTACATTGAATATCGGGAAATCATATCCGAAGATATAAAAATCAAGAAAATCCGTAACCTTTCCATTGAAAATCCTGCCTATGGCATTTCCTATGGCGCCGCTTATTATCATCGCAATTGAAAGCCTTACCGGCCACATGTCATACTTTACAAAGAAGTATACCAGTCCGGCAGCCACTATTATGCTAATGATGCCCAGAAGCATCGTTATGTTCCCGAATATACCCCATGCAGCCCCTGTATTCGTATGGTGGGTTATATAGAAGAAGTCTTTTATTACCTCGGTGCTTTCACCCAGTTCCATGGTTGACGAGATGTAATGCTTGCTCAGTCTGTCCGCCGCCAGAGTTGCAGCGGTAACCAGAAACCACCACAGGGATCTGTATCTGAATTTAGTCTTCAACTTCATATATCCTTTCGATTCGAATGCATTTTCCCGTTTTTTCATCAATTTCCACAAAGAC
This sequence comes from Clostridia bacterium, assembly GCA_046484775.1. Lineage (GTDB taxonomy): Bacteria > Bacillota > Clostridia > DUPQ01 > DUPQ01 > JAFGQE01. Next base: position 10,313 of record JAWOIG010000145.1, read on the forward strand.
TCCGTTCAGCTGGCACCTTCCCGCCTGCATCGTGAAATAAGCGGGCATACCCGAAGTGAACCTTTCGATTACCGTTTCCCTGTCGGCGCCGATTATCCCTTCAAACGGACCCGTCATACCGGCATCTGTAATGAAGCCCGTTCCAAATGGAAGCAGTCTTTCATCTGACGTCTGTACATGCGTATGTGTTCCGATTACAGCGCTCACACGGCCATCGAAATTCCATGCAAAGGCGGTTTTTTCACTTGTGGCTTCGCCGTGAAAGTCAACCAATATGGCCTTCGTCGATTTTTTCAATTCCGGTAATATTTCCTCCATGGCTTCAAACGGGCAGTTGCACGGATCCATGAATATGCGGCCGATCAAGTTTACGACCGCAAGCTTCATGCCATTTTTCTCAACAATTGCATATCCCCTCCCGGGATTTGTCCTGGGGTAGTTCAACGGCCTCAGAACCCGTTCTTCGCTGTCTATGAAGAAGAATACCTCCTTCTTAGCCCATATGTGGTTTCCGGTGGTTATTATGTCTGCACCGGCATCAAACATTTCCTTCGCGACGACGCCATTGATTCCTTTCCCATCAGCCGCATTCTCTCCATTTACAACACAAAAATCAGCTCCGTATTTTTCAATAATATCCTTGAGCCGTACCGCAAGCATTTTCCTGCCGGATTTATAGCATACATCCCCTATGAAAATCAGTTTCATATAAACCTCCGGGTATAAAAGAAAAACGCGGACTGGCCGCGTTCTTCCTATTTTGCATATTCTGTAACTCTGGTTTCCCTTATGACGTTGACCTTTATTTGTCCCGGGTAGTCAAGTTCATCTTCGATCTTCTTTACTATTTCCCTGCACTTCAGAACAATATCATCATCGCTGAGTTCCTCGGGCTTGACCATTATCCTTATTTCCCTGCCCGCCTGAACGGCATATGATTTTTCAATTCCTTCGAATGAATTGGCTATCTCCTCGAGCCGCTCTATCCTCTTGACGTAAGCGTCCAGGGTTTCCCTCCTGGCTCCCGGCCTTGCGGCGGATATGGCATCCGCGGCCTGAATCAGGACTGAAATGACATTTGTTGGTTCAACATCCCCATGATGCGCCATTATTGCATTTATTATGACATCGCTTTCCTTGTATTTCCTTGCAATGTCCGCGCCTATGGATATATGGGATCCCTCCATCTCAAAGTCGACGGCCTTTCCTATGTCGTGCAGCAATCCCGCTCTTTTCGCTACCTTCACATCTACCCCCAGCTCTCCCGCCATGGTGGCCGCAAGCGACGCAACCTCAAGGGAATGCTTCAGGATGTTCTGTCCATAGCTCGTCCTGTACCTGAGTCTTCCTATAAGCTTGATCAATTCCGGATGGAGTCCGAAGACACCTGCGTCAAAAGCCGCCTGGTCGCCTGTCTTCTTAATGGTATTGTCAAGTTCCTTCTTTGCCTTGTTTACCATTTCCTCTATCCTGGTCGGATGTATCCGCCCATCAACTATTAGCTTTTCAAGCGCCATCCTGGCGATTTCTCTTCTGATGGGATCAAATCCCGAAAGTACAACGGCCTCCGGGGTGTCGTCGATGATTATATCGATGCCCGTCATTGTCTCAAGGGTCCTGATGTTGCGGCCTTCCCTTCCTATGATTCTCCCCTTCATTTCGTCATTGGGAAGCGTAACCACGGAAACGGTGTTTTCAGCCACATAGTCGGCTGCGCATTTTTGTATGGCTGTTGCTACTATGGTCTGCGAAAGCTGCTCGGATTCTTCTTTTATCTGGTTCTCATAATCCTTGATTACAAGTACCTTTTCATGCTTCATTTCATCCTCAAGAAGGCTCAGCATGTAATTCTTGGCCTCCTCTACGGTAAGTCCGGCAATTGACTCAAGTTTGTCCAGCTGCTTCTGCAGCAGTTCGCCTGCTTCTTTTTCCTTTTCCTCGGTCTTCTTAACCTTGTTGTTCAGATAATCTTCTTTTTGTTCCAGCGATTCAAGCTTTTTCTCTATGCTTTCCTCTTTCTGGAGAATTCTCTTTTCCATGCGCAATATGTCATTGCGCCTTTCCTTCATATCTCTTTCCAGTTCTACTTTGCTTCTGTGTATTTCTTCCTTGGCTTCAATCATCAATTCGCGTTTTTTGGCCTCGGCTTGTTTTTCACCGTCCGCGATAATTTTCTCAACCTGCGTCGTGGCGTCGCCCACCTTTTTCCTGGCTTGTTTTTTCATGACAATGCCACCGATAAGGAATGCGACGACCGAAACAAATATCAGCAAAGCAGCGCCAATTACTATTTTAATTATAATTGACATTGCAACACCTCCTTATTTAATTTTCAATGTTCATATGCTATCCAAATTGCTCTTTTCATATCACATCTACGGCTTATTTTATATATAAAGGCCTGTACTGTCAAGAAGTACGATTCCTTTATGCCGGCAATCGGCAATAATGCTCCTGTCCTGGTTGACCGGTAAAATGATGCCCGTGCATTCCATACAATTCAATGTACCGTGTCCTTTCCGAAAAGCCCGAAGACAACGCATCCCAAAACACCGAATATAAATGCGGCAATGAAATTTGTCTCCGGTGAAATGTTCCAAAGAAACGCCGCCGAGAAAGCCGCTACTGACACGAAGGCATCCCTTGCGAGATAGTATGCGCCGAATGTGCCGGCCTTGGAATCTTCAGGTGCAAGGTCCATTATCATCGCTTTCCTTGCGGGTTCGCCGAATTCCTTCAGGCCACGGATTACAAACGCCGCAGCCAGTGTGGTAAAGGATTTTGAGAATATAAGGACCAATGGAAACAATGCAAAAAATATAAAGGTTGTCAGAACGAACGGTTTCTTGCCATACTTGTCGGCAAAATGTGCAACGGGGATATATACGATCATAGCCGTTGCCATTTCAATCGCAGTCAGGATTCCGAATTTCAGCGGGTTGAGTCCATTGACATTCACCGCCCACAAGACAACGAAAGCATACGGAATCTGTTCGGCGAACCTGACAAGGATGTCGGAAATCAAAAGCACCCGAAGCGGTCCTCTGATGTTCCCAATGGTTTTTAAAAACCTGCCGCGGTTTATCCCAATCCCTTTTTCATCGGGCATGAACCTATAAATGAATGCGATTGATAAAAGGGCAAGAATCGATGCCGCGATGAACGACACCCTTATGCCTATGCTTTCTCCAAACGCGGCAATCAGGGCTCCGCCGGCCAGGGGCCCCAGGGCCATGGGAATTCTGCGCACGAATGAATGAACAGTCACCCCGGCAACCCGCCTGTTCCCGGAAACCGTCTTTGAAACCAAACTCATTATTGCCGGCAGGGACAGAGCGGTCCAGGCTATGAAAAGTACTGCTCCGACAAGCACCGATTGCCATGAAGGAATCAAAATGACCAGCATATATCCGGCGATTGCCATTGATGTAAATATGATCAAGGCTTTTTTATAACCGATTCTGTCGGCAAGCCATCCTCCGGGATATGAATATAAGGAACTCAAAAGGTTGTCCATTGAGTTAAGCGTTGCTACGGCAATGGCCGTTCCACCAAGCGACATTATATAAAGCGGCAGGAATCTTTCGGCCATCTTTTCACCAAAGCCGACAAAGACAACCATAACCACCATGGAAACCATGCCCGGATTCAAGCGCTTCTTTTTGATCATCTGAAACATCCCGTCTTCCCTATTCAATTTTCCGGTTTCTCTTTGCACTTATATCCGAATTTTTCAACAACACTTCATCCAGGCCGTCATTCTATTCTCATGATCATCGCAGGGAATCTTTTTTGCAGTATTTTATAGAAAAGCACATTTATAACAGACATTGCAATGATGAATACAGCGGCGCCCGCCAACAGGTTTCCCCCGGCAAATACAATATAAACGACCGCCAGTCCGGTCAATGCCAGCCCCGCAAGCATATTGAAGACAAGGTTCATGTTTTGCTTCACTGCCTTTTGCTCGCTGTCCCAGTTAAGCCTGGGGTTGGAGGAATCCATGAACATGCCTGAAATCCTGGTGAAAATAACGGCATTGGCTCCGGAAAGCAACATCATCATCACCGTTGCCACGGGAATCTTCATCATTATGGAAAGCCCCGTAAGAAGCAGCACCATCCCCGTCATTGAAACAACAATGCCGGACAATAATTTTGCATCAAGTTGTTCCTTGTAATCCATCGGGATGTATTTCATTACATATAGCTGCTTTCCCTCCCTTGATATTGATGTCGCGGTTATGCCGTTCATAGCACTGACAAATGCGAATATCGCAAAGGATACAGCAATCAACGTGCCTGCCGGCGCTGATGAAACAATCATGTCCCGGAGCATTTTTATCTGTTCTTCCCCGACTGCGATAAACATGGGCACGATCATCATAAACGGAAGCATTATGTCTATCATTACGAGGTTCATGAAATACATAGGCGTCCTTAACACCAGACGCAGCTCCTTCATAAGGTATGCCGCAACCGGGGGACCCGATGCGAACCCGGATTTCTTCCCGGCGTCAAAAGCCCGCCTTGATACCTGCTGGTTTATTCCAAGCACCCCCTTGAAATACAGGGCCTTGGCCGCCAGCATAAAAAGCAGGAAGGATACCGATGCTATCAGAACGAAAATCAGCAGCTGTATGATGTTTTGGTTGTTAAGAGCCCTGGATGCATTCAATAGGCCGGGAAAGTATCTTGCAAGGCTTTCCGCCAGTGAAAACTCCCCGCTCATAAGAAGTTCCTGAAGGTCGGTTGAGCTTTCGGCGCTTCTGGCAAGCGATTGGAACCCTATGTTGATTCCCACCCCCACTACCATGCCTATGAGGCTTGAAACCATTGTGAAACGGTCTTTGTTCAACGCTTTTTTTGAGAAACTCATTATGAACATAATTATTATTGAAGCAAGCGAAAGCGGCAGTATGGGCAATAAAACAAAAACAGGAACCGACATGATATAGTATCCCGCACCCTTTGATGCCGCTATACCGAAGCCTATGGCCACGGGCAGGAAGAAAATGCACATCGTAAGGTATTCGTACACGAGTACCATCAGAAACCTTGCCGAGGTTATTTCATACGGCTTCAACGGCATATGAAGATATGACTGCACATCGGATGCCATGTAATAAGAACCAAGGGTATAGAAAATCCCGAATATAAAGACAACCATTGAAGCCATCAGGAGACCGAGAACAATAATCGCATCCCCCTGCCCGAATGCCTCGAGGCCGTTGTAGAACACCTTTATTATTTCCGTAATGCCTATTATCACCGGGAAAAGCCACACAAGGACCAGGAGACCGATAAGCGGCTTGGTTATTTTTTTCTTTCCTTTGCCGACCTGCCCTCTGAATGATGATATCAGTCCTATTTTTACAAGTGTAAGGATATTATTCATTATCAGTCATCTCCAGAAACATTTTTTCAAGGCTTGCGTCCTTTGCAAGCGATTTCTTCATTTCTTCCAGTGTTCCGACAAAAAGAATCCTGCCTTTGTTTATAACGGCAATCCTGTCGCATACTTTCTCCGCCACTTCAAGCACATGTGTAGAAAACATTACGGTATTGCCTTTGTCCGCGTGGCTTCTCATGATTTCCTTAAGCTTGAACGACGACTTGGGATCAAGCCCCGAAAGAGGCTCGTCAAGTATCCAGACGTTCGGGTCGTGCAGAAGGACCCCTATAACGACAATCTTTTGTTTCATTCCATGCGAATAGCTTTGTATCTTATCCCCCAGGGCGTTTGTCATGTCGAACTCGCCTGCCAGGGAAAGTATTTTTTCCTTTCGGTTAACTGCAGGGACCCGATAGATATCCGCCATGAAGTTCAGATATTCAATGCCCTTGAGCCTTTCAAATACGTTCGGGTCGTCCGAAACATAGCCCATGTTCATTTTTGCCTTCAGCGGTTCCCTGGCGACATCGTATCCGTCGACCGTTATTATCCCTGTGTCGGCGGGCAGTATTCCCGTTATCATCTTGATCGTAGTGGTCTTGCCTGCCCCGTTGGGCCCCAGGAAACCGAATATCTCCCCGCTTTTTACTTCAAGCGATATCCCATCGACAGCCTTTATCCCGCTTCCATAGGTCTTGGTAACATTAAGGATGCTAATCATATACATACTCCTTATGTGTTTTCGAACTATTGATAATTATAATTGGTTTTTCTGTTTATTTCCACTCTATGCATGCAAAACATACATGATCCCGCATAAAAGCATGCTTTCCCCGTATATTCATGACATGCATCCCCGGATGAAATGAATCCATCCAAGTGCTATTGGAATAATCAGACCGCCCCAACCTGTTTTTATATGATTGAGTTCGGTTGACTATTCCCGGCAAAGGATGATATTATTTATTTACCAAATTTTATGTAAATTCCTAAGGGGGAAACGATTATGAAAGCAACCGGTATTGTCAGAAAAGTGGATGAGCTTGGAAGAATCGTCGTACCCATTGAATTAAGAAGGTCGCTCGGCATTGGTGACAGGGATGCCGTCGAAATGTCAATGGAGGGCAACAGCATTGTCATCAGGAAGCATCAGCCGTCATGCGTGTTCTGCGGTTCAACGGAAGATACGGTCGTCTATAAACGCAAAATTGTCTGCAGGCCCTGTATAGGCAAAATGTAGTCTTCAATCCTTGTTTACCCTGGAATAAACTTCCCTTCTTGAAATATTGTATTCCTTTGCAATGATTCGCATCGCTTCCTTTCTGTCGTTGCCGGCGGCAAGCAGATTTTCGTATGTCTCTTCGACCGACTTTGCCGGCCTTACAGTCTTTTCCGAGTTTCTTCCCTCTACAACGATAACAAATTCGCCTTTCGGTTGGTTTTCCAAAAAGCGGAGGTTTAATTCAGCCAGCGTTCCCCGCAAAGTTTCTTCAAAAACCTTGGTAATTTCGCGGACAACGGCGGCTTTTCTATCCGCCCCGAATATTTCAATCATGTCGCCAAGACATTTGTTGAGGCGATGGGGGGCCTCATAAAAAACCATCGTCCTGTTTTCAAAAGCCAGCTCGACAAGCCTGTCCTTTCTCTTTTTCATTGTGCTTGGAAGAAAACCTTCAAAGACGAATCTTGTTGTCGAAAGACCTGACAGAACAAGGCCCGACAGCGCCGCATTCGGTCCGGGTATTATGCTGACCTTCATGTTGTTTTCATAAAAAAGCTTTACAAGCGACTCCCCCGGGTCCGATATTCCCGGACTGCCGGCATCAGAAACCAGACATATAGTCATGCCCTCCCCGGCCATTTCAAGAATCCTGGCTCCCATCTCCGCCTCGTTGTGCATATGGAACGCAATCATTTTCTTTTTTATATTGTAGGCATTGAGCAGCTTGATTGTTCTCCTGGTATCCTCGCATGCTATTACATCACAGGATTCAAGTGCGTCAAGGGCTCTTTTCGATATGTCCCCGAGATTTCCTATCGGAGTGGCAACCAGGTAAAGCATCCTACTCCTTCTCCATCCCGTAAATCTTGTATATTTCATCCGTATACCCGCCGTCCCCGTTCCTCATGATAAGCGGCTTGTCGATTTTTAGGAACGGCATTGCGTTCTTCTGGGCGTTTATTAAAAATAAATTCGGAGGTTTCCCCTCAAAAGATTGAACGAACCGGATGGACTTGGGCTCAAGGCAATTTTCCCTTAGCACGCAAATGACATCCGCAAGCCTGTTAGGACGGTGAACCATGGTCAGCATCCCTTTGTCGCAAAGAAGGTATGAAGCCGCCTTCGCAATGTCGCTGATGCTGCATATCAGTTCGTGACGTGAAACGGCTATGCTATCGTCATCGCTGCGAAATCCGGATCCGCTTTTCATATAAGGCGGGTTTGACACCACATTGTCAAACTCCCCCTTTTTAAAATAATCTGCTATTTTCCTTATATCACCACAGAATATTTTTATTTTATCGGCAAGATTGTTTAGCTCAACGCTTCTCGAGGCAGTATCACATAGGTCTTCCTGTATCTCAATGCCTGTTATCTGTCTTGCTGTTGATTTTGCGGAAAGCAACAGCGGGATTATTCCGGTGCCGGTTCCGAGGTCGGCACACCGTCCGCCCGGCTTTATTTTCGCATAATACGACAATAATACCGCATCGGTGCCAAAACGGAATTTGTTCTTGTTCTGTATGATTTTCAGTCCTTTGATCTGAAGATCATCAATCTGTTCGTTTTCTTTAAGCACCTTGCAAAAACCTCGTTTTTGTTAATCGGGGCTTACTGAATAACATGAAAATGCCTTGTTCATATTCGTGTTTTGCATTTTCAATAAGCTCAGGTGCAAGCTCTTTTAGTAAAAGGGTTGAAAATCCTGCACCCTCGCAGGCCTTGATACCAGGCTTGGCCTGATTCAGTTCGCCAATAACAAGGGAAATGAACTGATAACCCATATATGTTGAATGTTTTCAGTTCATCCGGCTGCTGCCGATGCTGAATATCTAAAATCCCGTGTTATTCAGCACTCCCTGATTATACCACAGGCGCCTTATCTTTTTATGAACTCCACTGTGCTGATATGCTCTAGAAAAGCAATCGCCCGGTCAAGTGGTCCGGGCACCCTGATGCTCACATATTTCGCGGATTGTCCCGTAGCCGTATCAATGAAGATAATCCGTATATTTTCTATGAGTATTCCCGGGTCCCTGCCCGGTATATATTCGACTCCCGCCTGCCCAAGAACAGAGTTGAGCCATATCAATTGCATCTCATTCATTTCATCCATTTCCGGTATTATGAAAATATCCGCATCATCACCTTCCACAAGATCCCCGGCATTGAAACTGCTGCCACCGACTTCCAGGGCAAGCATCCTCATCCCTTCATAATTCTCCATGTCCTCGTACACATCCCCCGATGTTATGACAGCACCGGCCGGTATCTCCCTCGAAGCTGTCCTGCCCACTATGTCGGTCAGCGCCGGAAGTTCGAGAGCACCGCCTTCTTCCACGAATATCCTGACAGCGCCCATGTCGTTTTCATTAAGCAGCATTCCCGCCTTTATGTCCCTTGATGCAACGAAGGCGGTCGCCCCGTTTTTTCTGGCGGCAGATCCCACTACCGCCGCCTGTATGATTGTCATGCCTGCTGCAAGTGCAACCGCAAGAGCTACATACATTCCTTTTTTCATAAGTTTTACCTGCCATATGGAAATTCAATGTCCCTGTGTATATAAAATTCCACGACACCCCTGTTCCCATACCTTTCCAAAGTTACTTTCATCAGAAGATGAACAAAATCATACGAAGACGAACCTCCGCAATTGCAGTATCCGCCTTTTTCATGAACCGACATCTCAAATTCGGATATCCCCATACCGTCGATGCCGTTTACCTCAATACAACCATACACAATCTCCTCAAGTTCTTCCCCTCCGCCGAAAACAAGCTTCTTTTCGGAGAATTTTTCCGAATCAATACTGAAAACCGACGACATGACCGCCATATCTGCAATTTCATTTACTTTGTGTATGGAGTGTTTTATATATATTTTTTCCGTCAATACGGAAAATATCGGGATTATGAGGAAGACAAGAAATGCGCACAGCAATATGCTTTGTATAATCCCGAATCCTCTTTCATCCAGTTTCATCAGTTTATTATCTTTCTGGCTATGGCCGTCCTGCTGTAGCGCATTTCATATTCCCTGGAAATTCTGCGGAAAATATATACCGGACTCATATGTGAATATACTGCGGTTACGTCCAGAATCATCTCCGACCCCGCTTTTGCCGTTTCCGGCGCCAAAACCGATATCCCGCTGAATCCCAGGTCTTCGAGCCTGTCCTCCAGGGAATTCAAGTCTTCCTGGCCAAGTCCCGAACAATACTCCATCCTCATCAGATAGCTTCTGCACACATCCCTGAAATCCATGTTCTTTCCAATAGGGATGAAGCTCTCGGTAATGTAAAGGCATATGCTCAGAACTATCATCAGAAGGATGGCCGTTACGACAGCTCTTTCAGCCATCAGCTGGCGGGAAACAGCTTCCCGAATATGCTGTCATTGACCCACGAATCCATTTGCCCCATGATATTCTGTGCAAACGTACGAAAACCCGGGATTACGACAAACGCTGCCACTATGAGCACCGCAGCTATGCCGATCACCTCGTACAGGCCGAACCCGTTCCTGTTCCCGGCATATGCCAGCAACTTTTTGATCTTCTTTTTCATTTTGTCCTCCTTATCAAGAAAAAATACTGTTCAAAGCATTTTGAACATCCATGATCGTTGGGACAAGGATCATGACGACTATTATCGAGCACAGCATCACGACCGAAACCAGGCATTTCGTCTTGACACTGTCAGTCATGCGCTGGATATGTACGAAATACCTGTTGAACATAAGTTGCTCAAGCCTTGCCATGAGTTTCTCGTCCCTGCTCTCGAACAATCCGTCCCTTAGCGACATCGCAAAACTCCTTGCTTCCGGGGTATCGATTTTAACCAGTATCTCCCCCGCCAGAATCCCCGTGTCCATTGAAACAGAATATTTTGCGCATGCATCCATAAGTATTTTGCGCAGATTCTTCTCTTCGACTACCTCATACATTGTCCTTATCGCATCCCCCGGCCTTACCCCGGCCGCCACCTGGTTGGAAATGTACTTGTAAAGCTTGTATGCGTTTTTTTGAAAAATACCGGAATCTTTCCGCTTTTTGGCTGATGCAAGCATCAGCATAACAAACACCGGGACAAGGAATAAAACCATCCCTCTCGCAAACCTGCCCGAAAAGATTTCATATGCAGCCAGCGCGGCTCCCGCTATCGGAAACAAGGAATAGAACGCCAGCTCGGATCCGCTTCCAAACCCGCGTCTTGCGAGGCCCGCCAGCACAGAGGCGGTCCTCGCCGAAGTCTTGATTCGTTCCGCGGACTTTATCCCGCCTTTGGCCAGCCCAATCCTGTAGGCATATACAAAAAGCAGTGCGGCGGCCATATTAATGGTAAAATATATTAAAATCATTTTTGCTCACTTTCCAAGCACAAAGGCCACCGATGCCGCGAATAACACCACAAATCCCAGCAAAAGCATATTTCCTTGAAAAGTACCTGTATAAAATTGCCTTGCCGCCGGATTGCCTCCGATGAACCATATGCCCGATGCCATTACCATCAATATCGTCATGTATACCGCAAGCCTGTCCCTTAACGTTGATATTTTTCTTTTGAAACACTCCTCGTCTATCTTGAAATATTGTTCCTCCATGCCTTTGAACAAGTCCTGCAGGCTGCCGCCTTTCTCTGCTGAAAACCTTATGTTCTTCACAAGATACCTCATTTCCTCGCCGTAAACCTCATTTTCAAGAAGGCCGAATGCAGAAGACGGCTCCATTCCGGAGTATATGCGTCCAAGTGTCGTCCTTATCATCCTGCCAATGGGGTTGCCCAATCCGGCCTCGTCTGTTTTCTTGAGACAATATACAAGGTCGTTCTTGATTCCACTCCATTTGGACATTGTCATGAGAAAAAATGTTATCTGGCCAGCTTCCTTTTCCTCCTTTACTCTA